>NBML01000068.1 GCA_002085465.1 Desulfobacteraceae bacterium 4572_89
GTGCTCAAACATATTTCCCATTCAACGAAGAGTGAAAAAAAATCAAACCCCAGTCCAAAGCCATCCCATAAAATGTTTCCCCAGGCAGACCCCAAGACCAAACGACCAAAGAAAAAAGATCCTCTGGAAGCCTTTACAACAGATCTGCTGAAAAAGGCAAGGGATAAAAAAATTGATCCTCTCATCGGCCGCCAGAATGAAACTGAGCGGGTCATGCAGGTGCTTTGCCGCAGGAGAAAAAATAATCCCATTCTGGTGGGTGACCCAGGTGTGGGTAAAACAGCCCTTGCCGAAGGCCTTGCCTTGAAAATAAATGATGAACAGGTGCCGGATCTTCTGGCAGACTGTGAACTTTTTTCCCTGGACATGGGCGCTCTTCTTGCCGGAACCAAATACAGGGGTGATTTTGAACAAAGACTCAAGGATGTAATTAATGCCCTGGAAAAAAAGGAAAATGCTCTTCTGATTATTGACGAAATTCATACGGTTGTGGGTGCAGGAGCTACTACCAGCGGCTCAATGGATGCTTCAAATATCCTGAAACCAGCTCTTTCTTCAGGGGATATTAAATGTGTTGGAACTACTACCTATGAAGAGTATAAAAATCATTTTGAGAAAGACCGGGCCTTTTCAAGGCGTTTTGAAAAAATAGAAGTCTCAGAACCCACTGTGGATGAAACCTTTGAGATTTTAAAGGGACTCCGGCCCTATTACGAGGAACACCACGATCTGAAGTATTCAGATAAAACCCTGGAAACAGCAGCTAAATTGTCTGACAAATATATTAATGACCGGTTGCTGCCGGACAAGGCCATTGATGTGATTGATGAAAGCGGCGCTTATCTTCGCCTTAAGGGGGCGGGTAAACGCAAAAATGTCAGCACAAAAGATATAGAAACCATTGTGGCAAAGATTGCCAAGGTGCCTGTCACCAGTGTGACATCAACGGATAAGGCAAACCTTGAATCCTTGCCAGAAAGACTCTTTAAGGTTATTTACGGCCAGGACGATGCCATTAATACCCTGGCCACTGCCATTAAAAGATCCAGGGCCGGGCTGGCCGCTCCGGATCGCCCCATTGGGTCTTTTCTGTTCATGGGCCCAACTGGTGTAGGTAAGACGGAAGTGGCCAAGCAGCTGGCTTCCAATATGGGCATTGAATTCTTACGATTTGACATGAGTGAATACATGGAGAAGCATGCGGTTTCCAGATTAATTGGTGCGCCTCCAGGCTATGTGGGATTTGACCAGGGAGGTCTTTTAACCGATAGTATTCGAAAACATCCCCATTCTGTGCTGTTGCTGGATGAAATTGAAAAAGCCCATATGGATCTATACAATATCCTGCTTCAGGTCATGGATTATGCAACCTTGACAGACAACAACGGCAAGTCTGCTGATTTCAGGAATGTGATTCTTATCATGACTTCCAATGCAGGAGCCAGGGAGATGAGTGTCAACAGCATAGGATTTAGTTCCCAGATTGCAAATGCTGACTCAAAGGGGATGAAGGCCGTGGAAAAAACATTCAGCCCTGAATTCAGAAACCGCCTTGACAGCATTGTTCAGTTTAACCATTTATCAGAAGCGATTATGGAAATGATTGTGGACAAGAATATGAGGGAATTGAGAACAATGCTCAAGTTAAAGGGAATCTCTCTGGGGTATTCTTCCAAAGCCAGAACCTTTCTGGCGCAAAAAGGGCATGATCCTAAATTCGGAGCAAGACCCCTTGGCCGGCTCATCCAGACAAGCATAAAAGATAAGCTCACAGATGAAATTCTTTTTGGCAGACTTGAAAAAGGGGGAAAAATATCCATTGGCCTGAGGAATGAAGAACTAACCTTTAATTTTAAAAGCTGAATGCCCCTTTTCAGGTTATCAGAAAAAATTGAATTCCCGCCACCATGGCTTGCAAGGTCTGACGGTCTCCTCTGCATTGGAGGAGATCTTTGCACCAAAAGGCTTTTGCTTGCCTATCAAAACGGTATTTTCCCATGGTTTTCAGATAATGAACCCATTTTGTGGTGGTCTCCAGACCCAAGGCTGGTATTGTTTCCTGGAAGCCTTAGAATTTCCAGGAGTCTGAAAAAAAAGATAAAAAAAGTTCCTTTCAGGATTACAATGGACAATGCCTTTGAACAAACCATTGTATCCTGTTCAAAACCAAGGGGTTCAGGCGAACATGGAACCTGGCTGGTGGATGAAATGATATATGCCTACATCAAACTCCATGAAATTGGGTATGCCCATTCCGTTGAAATCTGGCATCAGGATAGACTGGTAGGAGGTCTTTACGGGGTTTGTGTCGGGGGCTCTTTTTTTGGGGAATCCATGTTCAGCTTTGAAACCGATACCTCCAAGATTGCTCTTGTGGCACTTGCACATCATTTAACATTTCATGGTTTTGATTTGATTGACTGCCAGGTTACCACAGATCATCTTCTTAAAATGGGAGCTGTTGAAATCTCCAGAGATAGTTTTTTAAAAAAAATAAAAAATTCTGTTGCCAGAAAAATGGATTCCAATATCTGGAATCCAAAACAATCTTTATACCCTTTTCCCTTGAAAGCAAAAAACAATGAAATCATTTATCCCTTATCTAAAGTCCATTAGCCAGGAGTCCTTTAGTCAGTTTTCCAGTAATTCTGACCCCATTGGTCATTATAATAGAGATAATTATACCATTGACCAGGAAAGTATCTGTGTTCTTGGTATCCCTTTTGATGCCAACAGCTCTTTTAGAAGAGGCCCGGCACTGGCTCCTTCCCGGATACGGGAAAACTATTTTTCCGATTCATCCAACCTATGGACAGAATATGGTATTGACCTGGGCAGTATAAGCAGCCTGTATGATATGGGGGATCTGGACTGTGCTGATACTACATCTGGCTTTAATGCCATTACCAATATCGTGGACACACTTCTTAAAAAAGGAGCCGGAATAATTTCCCTGGGTGGAGATCATTCAATTACATTCCCTGTTTTTAAAGCCTTTGCAGATAATTATGACTCCCTGAATATTTTACATTTGGATGCCCACCCAGATCTCTACGATACCCTTGATAACAATCCTTTTTCCCATGCATGCCCCTTTGCCAGGATAATGGAGAAGAAAATGGCCAAACGCCTTGTCCAGGCAGGAATCAGAACTATCAACGGCCATCAGAGAACCCAGGCAGAAAGGCTGGGCGTTGAAGTTATGGAAATGAAAGATGGAACTGAATGGCTCAAAAAGATGGAATTTCAGGGCCCTGTCTATCTTTCCATTGATATGGACTGCCTGGATCCGGCATTTGCACCGGGTGTTTCCCACCATGAGCCAGGAGGTTTTACCACCCGCCAGGTAATTGATATCATTCATCAGGTAAAGGGCAATATTATTGGAGGTGATATCGTGGAATATAATCCTGAACGGGATTATGGGTCAGTTACTGCCATGGTGGCTGCCAAGCTTCTCAAAGAACTGGTCGGCAGGATTTCAGCTGACAAGGCGCTTTAGTTTTAGCTTGACAAAGATGGTTCCAGTATCATTATTCAAACAGATATAAACCCCTTTGGGAGAAATAAAATGCTGCTTCGACTTTTTTTATGTTTTACACTCATACCGGTTATTGAACTTTATCTTTTAATAAAAGTAGGGACAATTATAGGAGGTTTCAATACTATTCTACTGGTAATATTGACTGGATTTGCAGGTGCCTGGCTTGCCCGCATGGAGGGTATGAACACCATGCTCAAGGTTAGGATGAACCTTCAACAGGGCCTTATGCCGGCAGAGGATCTCATGGATGCTTTGATCATTTTGATAGCCGGACTTGTGTTGATAACTCCAGGACTTATGACAGATGTATTTGGGCTGCTGCTGCTCTGGCCGGTGACACGAAACAGGTTTAAAAGGTTTCTCAGGAAAAAATTTGATGAAATGCAATCCAGGGGAAATATAAATATTACCCGGTTTCATTAATTTTTTAGATTTGGTCAAAAGGAATAGATGGACGTAAAAACTGAAATTCTTAAAATGGTCCAGAAAAAGGAGAGTGATATACCAACACTCCCTGTGGTTATAGACCGAATCATAAGTGCGGCATCCAATAAAAAAACCACGACTGCAGAACTTGCAGATGTTATTTCCTATGATCAGGGAATGACCAACAAGCTGTTAAGGCTTTCCAATTCAATTTATTATGCCCAAAAGACAAAAGTTGAAACCATAAAACGCTCCATCACTATAATTGGGTTCGATGAGATTATCGGTATTGCCCTTGGCATGGGGGTTCTTTCGGCTGTTATGGAGAAATCAAAATTAACCCTGGATTTGAAAGCTCTGTGGATACATGGCATTGGGGTTGCAACCGTATCCAAGGAGCTGGCCAAAAGAACAAATCCTGCCATTGCAAACAAAATCTTTATACCTGCTCTTCTCCATGACATGGGAAAGATTATTTTTTCCATGTATTTTAAAGAGGAGTATTTAAAGGTAAGGCAGTTTGCAATGGAGAATAAAAAGCCATTATATTTTGCTGAAAATGCTGTTTTTAAGCTGGACCATGCCATGTTGTCCGCCCTGTTGATGAAACGATGGAATTTCCCCCAATCCATTATGATTCCGGTTCGGTTTCATCACACCCCAGAGTCTTCTCCTGTAAAATTCAGACATCAAGCCATGATAATAAATCTTGCAGACTATTTAACACAAAAAGCAGGAATCGGGCACAGTTGCAATCCAGTGCCTGTAACCATTAAAAATGCTTCAAAAAAAATTGGGGTGAATGAATCTATCCTGCGCCTGACCATTGACCAGCTCCAGCGCAGGGAAGGGGAGATAAAAGAATTTTTTAATATTACAACGCCCTAATATTCCAAGGTCATAATATTACAACAATAATCCTAAATATCTTTTAATTTCCGTTCTCCAGAGGAGTTTTTAAGGACATAAAGCTGCCTCCCTTCCCCATCAAGCCATATTTTTAATCGTTTAAGCCCTTCTTTGGTTGAGATTGCAGGTGCATATCCAAGATCCTTTTTTGCCCTGGATATGTCAAACCAATGGGATGTTGCTGCCTCTTTGGCGGCAAACCTGGTAATTGGAGGGTCTTTTTTTATGCCAAATGTTTTATAAATAACTTCAAACAGCCAGCCAGCTGCATAGGCAGTTCTGGCAGAAACCTGTCCTTTAATGGGCGGCAGCCCTGCAGCATCAAGAAAGGCATTACCCATTACCCATTTTGAAATGGGTTCATCCTGGCTGATAAAATATATATTTCCGGAAAGACAGGGACTGGCCAAAAGTTTTTCAGCTGCAAGGATATGGGCATCAGCTGCATTGTCCACATAAATGAAATCAACCAGATCATTTTTAGGGCCGATCCTTTTCAGACGTTTGGCCCTGGAGATAATGCCGGGAACCATGTGGTTGTCTTCAGGCCCCCAGATCAGGTGAGGCCTGAGAATGATGGCAGGCAATCCCTTTTTAGCAGACTTTACAACCAGTTTTTCAGCCATGGCCTTTGTCTCGGGATAGGGAGCCAGATAAGTATCAGGATAGGGCACGGACTCATCCACATTTTCCATGTCTGAGTCGTTAAAAATCACACTGGGGGAACTGGTATGGATCAGGCATTCAACCTTGTTTGTGAGGCAAGCCTCTATAACGTTCTTGGTTCCCTGGACATTGGCTGAATAATAGGTCTCAAAGTCTCCCCATATCCCAGGCTTTGCCGCTACATGGAAAACCGTGTCCATGCCTTGTAATGCCTTTATGACAACGGTTTTATCGGACAGGTCACCCTGGATCTGTGCAGCACCCATGTCATCAAGATCTTGATACCATTGACGGGAAAAAGAAGTGACCTTTAGCCTTTTTTGAAGCAGTTTTCGTACAATAACCTTTCCCAGAAAACCGCCTCCCCCTGTGACCAGTACATTCTTCATTTTTATTTTTCCATTATTTGTAAACTAATTTTTAATATGTTCTTGACAAGGACATGGTTTTAAAGTAGAAAAAGCACACTTTTGCTGAGCGGGAATAACTCAGTGGTAGAGTGCGACCTTGCCAAGGTCGAAGTCGCGGGTTCAACTCCCGTTTCCCGCTCCATTTTTTTCTTTCCCTGCAAATCAAATATTTTGCTAATTATTTTAAAAATCAAGTGTCTGGCCGATGTTTTCCTTTAAAGCCAGTTCATAAACAGCAGACGTCACTGTCAGATCAAACAATGCCATGCCCACTGATTTAAAGAAACAGGTTTTATTTTTCAATGGTATTTGTGTACCAACCAGATCTGCAAAGGAATTTATTTTTTCAGGTTTTATAATTTTGTTTTCCAGGGGAATACAAATATCTCCGGATTCTTTTGCTGCAAATAAAGTATCCACATATACATGATCAACATTTAAAATAACTGCATCTGGAAATTCCTTCATGTCAGGCCTGAAAGACCCAATGGAAATAAATGTTTTTCCTTTTACAAGGGCTTTATCATCTTTAAATAAAGGCTGGGTGCTGGTGGTGGCTGCAATAACGAGCTGGGATTCCTTTACCAGGGTTTCAGAGTCTTTTGTGACCCCATAGATTACCAGGGGAAATTCTTTTTTAAGGATTGCCGCCATGTTTTCGGCTGCTTCTAAATTAAGATCTCCAACCCATAATTTTTTTATTTTCCGGTTAAATAGAAGGTATCTTGCCTGGCTGAGTCCCTGGACCCCAGCTCCGAGGATGCCTGCTGTTTCAAGGTTTGGCTCTGTCAGCAAAGATACTCCCAATCCTCCCACGGCCCCGGTTCTTTCCGCTGTGATGGCAGCACCATCCATTATGGCCAGGGGCTGGCCGCTTTTGTTATCTGACAGGACCATAACTCCATTAACAGCAGGCTGATCAAATTCATTGGCATTGGGGAAAACAGAGACCAGTTTTGTTGCGAAAAATTCTTTGGTAAAACAGGGCATAAGCAAAAGTGTGTTTTGCCCGTCTCCCACATGCATTCGATCAGGCATGTTATAGGATTTGTCCAAAATAAGTTCATAGGCTTTTTTAACTGCATTTTGAATTACTTCCTGCCCAATTTTTCCTATATCTTTTTTATTTAAAAATAACATGAAAATTTCCTTTTAGTGGTTTATATCTTATGTCTCAAATACCATGGAAAAATAAAAATCACCATGAAAATTGCCTTATCCATATCTGTTTTTACCTGTGTTTGTATAGGGGGAAAATAGATTTCTTTTTCTTTCAATGGAAATTATGGTAAAAGGCCTGATGTGCCAACTATTATTCAAGGATATTGTTTATGAATAAAAAAGAAAAAATATTGTGCATCCATCGAGATCGTCTGCCCGGGTCATGGGTGGCAGAAAAAAGTATTGTGCCCATGGATCTTGGGAAATTTATTGAACAATGCACCTTGAGTGGTTTTGAATTTGTAAATCGTTTTGAGGCGGAAAATGATTCAACTTTAAAGCAGGTGATTCCCTATATTGTTTTACAGACCCATGACCTGGAAAGGACAGCCATTTATAACCGCCAGGGAAGCGAAGAACGGCTCCATGACCTCTGGTCCCTGGGAATTGGGGGGCATATCAACCCGGTTGATCAGCAGAATCAGCAATCTTCATTCAAGGATATTCTGATGTCCGGGATGGAACGGGAGCTGGAAGAGGAGTTGTTCAAAAGGCCAGACCAGGATATGGCAGAGTTCTCTGGAATTATCAGCGAAGATATTACCAGTGTAGGCAAGGTGCATTTAGGTGCAGTGTTCAGGATTCTCACCAAGACTCCAGGGGCTTATTCCCCAGGCCCTGAACTTTCCATGTTCCAATGGACTAATACAAGTGATTTGATTCAATTAAATATGGAACTGTGGTCTGAATTGGCCCTGGAATTGATCTCATCATGAAATTAGGTAGATTGTGGCAGCTGTATTTTATAAATTGCTGATTTATGAAATTCTGGTTTTTGTAAGATCAAATTTTGTCTGTTTCTCCAAAAGAGACAACCTGATAGGTATGAAGGGTCAAGGTTCCTTTTTCCCACTCCCTTGCCGGTAGGCCTGCCTTGGTGCAAAGTTGGCTTAGAAAAGCCTCGGGTTCAGGGAGTTGATCCCATACCTGGGGCAAAAATGTTGCCCTGTGATGATCTTTTTCAATTATCACGCCATCCACACCTGGAACCAGATTGGAAACCAGATTCTGGATATTTTTATAGATCATTTTTTCAGGCAGAGTCAGGATACTGATCTCAATATCAATCCTGGGAAGTTCATCTATTGTCAGGGGTGTAAACCGGCTGTCTTTAAATGCTGCATATATCGCATTTTCCCGGATACCGTTTTCAAGTGTTTTTACTGGCTCAATATTTCCAATGCATCCTCTGAGTTCCCCTTTTTTGTGAAGAGTAACAAAAACACCCCGTTTTTGTCTTAAAACATCCCTGGAAATTTCCTTGGAAATGCCTTTTATATCAGGGCTTTTCCCCCCAAATTCCCCTGCAATATATTCCCTTGCAAGCTTTAAAAGAGCCAGGCTTTCTTTCTTGGAAATAACTGTGGTCATTATTTTTTCTCCAGTTTCTGTATTTCTCCAGTTTTTGTATTGGGAAGACAATACCATTGGTTTGAATAATAGAAAAGTGAAACCTTTTTTAATTCTGATTGACTGGGTTGTCAATTTTTACTATTATCTATCTAAATTGAATACAGTTCTCTTTCTTTGAATTACCTCAAAATCAATTTAACCCAAGGCAATTACCATGACGATGATTGATCAAAAACTCATTCATAAACTGGTTGAAAATGGTGTTGAGACCGCTTTAATCCCCGGTTTCATACGAAGCCTTGTCAATGCTTTTTTGATTAATCCGGACATGTCACACAGCCAGGCAAACAAACGCCTGAAATACCTTGGCTGGCAGGATATTGAAATTGATTATCACACCTTTGTGCTTGCCGTGGCTTCCCTGGAAACAAAAGGCCTTAAAAATTTAGAATACAAATCTGCCCCATGGTATATCCGCAGTTTTAAAGCCAAGGAACCCCCGGTCATTTGTTAGGTATGGATGTGGTGCTTAAAATGCTGAATACTAAATGGACCACCTCATTTTCAGCAAACACAGTGCACATGCTGCTAAGAACAAGATCGCTTGTTTGCCCCCTTGTCCAGATCTCCCAATTCATTGATATCCACTTCCAGGGCCCTTGCCATGGCTTCCAGGAATCGGCCGGTTCCAGCAGCGCATTTATCATTCATGGCAAAATCCATTACATTCCCGTCAGGATCAAGGCTTATTGCCTTGCTGTCCTGTCCACCGATATCAATACCAAGGAAATACATTGGTTTTTCTCCTAAAGGAATCGGTGTATAGGCACAGGTAAATCCAATTGTAGGCAAACCCTTTTTTTAAATAGGAGGTGACAGCAAGTGTTGCTCGGGAAATTAAATAATACGGGTAGTCCGGGTCCGGGGGGGGCTGGTATAATTAATTTTTACTTTTCTCCTATATTGTTTTGAGATAATTTTTTTTGATTTTCAACAAGAAAAGTGATCCGGTCAAGCTGGTTATTTGTTAAACAGTAAGGGATAAAAATAAAAAATATCTGTAAATTCCTTTCAAATCCTGGCTTTTTTATCCCTTGACTTTTCTTTTATTATTTATTAGTCACTGGCTGAGCTTTAGCAACTGATTGTGCTGTTATGGCGTGATATAACTATGTTTCAAGTAGTTAGGCATACATTTAAACGAACGTCCAGGTAAACGAACGTCCAGGCAAATGAACGTCCCAGGATAAAGATTCAACGGTAAACAATGATGAACCTGTGAAAAGTCAGATTTTGACATTTTTTCAGCCGTAATATGCTGAAATTATTAATGGCTATTTTGTCATTTTCGATTTTTTTACGGGGCCATCAAGGAATATCTCAGTAAACCAGGAGGAACAGGATCTATGAAGTTGGACAAATACGCTATTATTATTTCAGGAGCTGATGCCGTGGAAGGGCATGACACTGACGGTCACGGCGCCCATGGCCATGTGAACCTAGGAGAGATTCTGCCCCTGTACAGCGTTATCCCTTTTGCAGGGATGCTATTGTCCATTGCCCTTATGCCCCTGGTGGCAGGTACTTTCTGGCACCACCATTTTGGAAAAGTATCTGCTTTCTGGGCCGCAAGCCTTGCCATTCCTTTTGTTGCAGTCTTTAAAGGGGTTGCTGTCTATGAAATTCTCCACATTCTTCTGGCGGATTATGTACCTTTTATTATTTTATTGTGGGCACTTTTTACGGTTTCCGGCGGGATACTGCTCCGGGGGACCTTGCGTGGAACACCCATGGTGAACACCATCATCATCCTTATTGGTACGATTCTGGCTTCATGGATGGGAACGACTGGTGCTGCAATGCTTTTGATACGTCCGTTTCTCCGGGCCAATGACTATAGAAAGAACAGGACCTTTATGGTTGTGTTCTTTATTTTCCTTGTGGCAAATATCGGTGGAGCCTTGACCCCTCTGGGAGATCCGCCTTTGTTCCTGGGTTTTCTCCACGGTGTTAGCTTTTTCTGGACTTTTAAGATCCTTCCCCATATGCTGCTTGCCTCTGGTATTCTTCTTGTTATCTATTTTTTTCTGGATTCCTATTATTTTAAAAAAGAAGGTGCTGTAGTTCCCGATGACGGAGAGAAAAAACCCCTCAGCCTGGCAGGTATCCATAATTTTATTTTTCTTGGAGGAATTGTGTCGGCAGTTCTCATGAGCGGTATTGTCGACCTTGGAGAGGTTTCCACCCTTGGAGTTCACAGGGCAGTACAGGACTGGCTCAGGGATATCATTCTCATTATTCTGGGAGGCTTGTCCCTCTGGACAACGGCTCGGACCCTGAGGGAAGAAAATGAATTTTCCTGGTTTCCCATCATTGAGGTGGCCTATTTATTTATTGGTATCTTTATTACCATGATTCCCTGCCTGCTGCTGCTCAAGGCAGGTCCCAACGGGGCTTTTGCATTTTTAATTAATGCGGTTAAGGAGCCCTTCCACTATTTCTGGGTAACAGGAATGCTTTCATCTTTTCTGGACAATGCCCCAACTTACCTGACATTTTTTAATACTGCCCTTGGCAGCTTCTACGCCGGCATGACAGAGGCTCAGGCAGTGCCCCTGCTCATGACCGATAAAGCCATTTATCTCCAGGCCATATCCACTGGAGCCGTGTTTTTCGGGGCCTGCAGCTATATTGGTAATGCTCCAAATTTTATGGTCAGGTCCATTGCTGCAGAATCAGGAACGGAAATGCCCAGCTTTTTTGGATACATTCTTAAATATTCCCTTATTTATTTAATTCCAACTTTTATTGTTGTAACCTTTATTTTCTATTAATATAATATGGGTATGGAGCAATAAAAAAGGAGCAACCATGAATTTTAATCTCAAAGGACTGAAAATAGCTATTATCGGTGGCAGTGACCCATGCTCTGAAATATTGGATATATTAACCGGTCCAGAATTAAAAGAATTGGAGATGAAGGTTCTTTTGGTGGCAGACACCCTTTTACACCTAAAGGGGATAACTCATGCCAAAAAACTTGGCATTCCTACAACCACGGACTATGGGGACGTCTGCCGCCTAGAAGGTATTGACCTGATCCTTAAGTTGAAAAATGATGAGGTCCTGGGCTGTATTCTGGAAAAAGTGAACACAGAACGGGTGAGCATAATTGATCTGGACGATTACCAGGCATTGTCTTTTATCAGTTTTTTGAGAACAGAGGAAGAAAAGATCAGTATAAAGAAAAAAATTTATGCTAATGAAATTCATAAGGAAAAAATTATAGCATTGTTTGATCGATTTTCAAAGAATGTGATTGAGATTGCTGACAAGAAAAATGAGCATTTAAATGCAGTGGTGGGGAAGATGTCGGAAGAGGAGGTGAAAAAGTATTATGGCTCCTCCTGGCGGAGATCCAAAATTGTCAATGAAGCCTATGAAGCAGAGGAGTTTTTTCCTCATTTGGGTGAGAATGGGAAATGGATTTTCTTTACAGCAGCTCCCATTAAATCGCCGGACGGAAAAATAATAGGTGCCATTGAAACTCTCAGGGACGAGACAGAAGATAAAAAAGCCCAGGAGGAGATAGAGCTCCATGACCAGGAGTTATCCAAACTCCATGAAAAATATAAAACATCAGAAAAAAAATACAGATCTCTTTTTAATAATAATCCCAATCCCATTTTTATCATAGATTGTCAAACCCTGGAAATTCTGGACATCAACCACAGGGTGGAAAATAATTATGGATATTCCAAAGAAGACCTTTTGGGACGGCCGTTTCTGGATGTCTGCGACCACGATGATGACACTGTCAAGGAAGGGATGATGGGACTTCATTCAGGGGAATCCATTCTTTTTACAAAAAGAAAGCATCGTAAAAAATCCAATGAATCTTTTTTTGTGAATATGACAGTGGTCAATACCACTTACAGCAATCGGGACGTGTTTATTGCATCCACCACAGATATCACGGAAAGTGTTGAAAAGGAGACCCAGCTGATTCAGGCTGGGAAACTTGCCACCCTGGGAACCATGGCAGCGGGTATGGCCCATGAAATTAACCAGCCTTTGAATGTGATTCAGATATGTTCAGATTTGATTCTGAAAATGATTAAAAAAGGGGTTAAAATTTCCGATGAGGAACTTGGGTCCATGGCCAGGGATATTATTGACAACGTGGCAAGGGCAGCCGGAGTAATCAAGCATGTAAGGGATTTTGCAAGGCAGTCTGAAAGGGCTTTGAAAAAACTCAACATAAATGATCCCATCAACGACGTGTTCAAAGTTCTGGGACATCAGCTTACCATGCATTCCATAGAAGTGGTGCTGGAATTGAATGAGGATCTGCCCCAGATACGTGCAGAACACAATCGCCTTGAGCAGGTATTTATCAACCTGGTTACCAATGCCATTGATGCCATGGACGAAAAAGCCGAAAAAGTGGAAGGATCGGTTGAAAAAATATTGACAATCAAGAGCTTTACCCGGGAGGATGAAGTGATTGTGATTGTCTCAGATACTGGTGTGGGAATGAACGATAATATTAAACGTAAAATTTTTG
>NBML01000069.1 GCA_002085465.1 Desulfobacteraceae bacterium 4572_89
TCTTTCCCTGGCTGTTGTGAATAAAGACCTTGGTCTTCCAGCACCCCATGGATTTGTGATCACAACCAATGCCTTTCATTATTTCCTGGAAACCAATGATCTAAAAGATCCCATCAATAAAAAACTGGCAGATCTTGATATCAGTATTCCCTCCTCCCTGGAACAGACATCCCGTGAAATTCAACGATTAATAGTAGATGCCATTGTACCCGAAGATATTGATATTGCAATCTTTGATGCCGTCAATAATCTTAAGCAGGGGACGAATTTAAGGGTTGCGCTCCGTAGCAGCGCCGCTAAAGAGGATGGAAAAGCATCCTTTGCCGGTCAGTATGAAACAATATTAAATGTAGAAAAAAAGAATGTTTTACGGGGATATAAACAGGTCATTGCCAGCAAATATTATTTTACAGGATCAGCCATGGCATACTTGATGATGCAACCCCCATGGCTGTCCTGGTCCTTGAAATGATCGATTCAAAAGCATCCGGGATAATCTATACCCGGGATATTCAAGATCCTGTTTCTGACAATATATTGATCCACTCGGTCTGGGGCCAGGGTGGGCTGCTGGTGGAAGGGGAAGTCTCTCCTGACCTTATCAAAATATCAAAAAAAGAGCCTGGAACCATTGTCAGCAGAAAAGCAGCAGAAAAACTGAAGCAAATGGTTTTAACCCATAAGGGCCAGGCAGACGGCCAGACGGAAAGCCAGACCAAAATCATTGATACAAATCAACAGCAAAAAAATATTCTTTCCCTTGATGAACCCTCTGTACTATCCCTTGCCCGGTGGGGATTTTCCCTTGAAGAATATTTTAATGAACCCCAGGATATTGAATGGTGCCAGGATCAATCCGGCAGTCTTTTTATCCTTCAGTCCAGGCCCTTGAATATCCCTGTCCCTGGTGTCCAAAATACTGTAACTCAGACCCAGGATACGGATATTCCAATGAATATTAAAAATAGAATAATTTGTTCAGGCGGAGAGCCTGTGTGTCCTGGTATTGGTTCTGGTCCAGTATACATACTTGAGCAATTATCACAAATAGCCCAGATTCCCCAGGGATCAGTTCTTGTGGTAAGACATGGCCTGCCTCAATTTGTTACGGCAATCAACAAAATGAAAGCCATTATTATCGAAACTGGAAGCCTTGCCAGCCATTTTGCATCCATTGCCAGGGAATTCGGGGTTCCTTCCATTGTAAACATTGCAAAAGGTTTTCGTAATCTTGTCCAGGGGAATCTGGTAACCGTGGATGCCAATGCTTGCCTTGTATACGATGGAGAAACAAAACATCTAAAGGAAGACTCCAGGCAAAAAGATATTTTTTTCCAAGACAGTCCCTTTATGACCAAACTCCAGTATGTAATTAATTTTTGTACAAAATTGAAACTCACAGATCCTGAAGACAGCTCTTTTGTACCGGAATCATGCAGATCCCTGCATGATATTATCCGGTTTACCCATGAAACTGCTGTAAAAGAAATGTTTCTAGGGGGAAATAGAAAAGGCAGCCGGAAAAAAGGGGCAAAACAACTCAACTCCGGTATCCCCATGCTCTTTTATGTTCTTGATGTGGGCCAGGGTATAAACAATGCAAAAAAAAACAACAACCAGAAAAATGAAAAGTTCATAAAACCGGAAAATATTGCCAGTCTTCCCATGAAAGCGGTATTGAAAGGGCTTTCAAACCCTGGCATATCCTGGTCTGAAACCTCCCATTTTGATTGGGAAGAGTATGACCGAATCGTCATGGCCGGAGGAATTATCTCTGCTGATTCACCCCAGTTTGGAAGCTATGCAGTCGTGTCAAAGGAGTATTTAAATGTAAACTTCAGGTTTGGATATCATTTTGTCATTTTGGACACCATCTGCACCTCTTCAAAAAAAAATAATTATATCCTTTTCAGGTTTTCCGGCGGCGGCGGTAACCCTGTTGGAAAAACTCTCAGGGCTAATTTTATTAAAGGAATTTTAACAAGGCTCAAATTTATGGTCCAGGTCAAATCAGACCTGATTGATGCTGAATTCAAGCATGGTTCATTAAAGGACATGGAAGAAACCCTTGAAATTATCGGACAGCTTCTGGGGACTACAAAACTCATGGATATGTATCTAAAAGAAAATCAGGATATGGAAACAATGATTGATCATTTTATGAACGGCCGATATGATTTCAGGCCGGACATTGAACCGGACATTGAAAAAGAAGGGTGATAAAATTGGGAAAAGAACAAATGTCCACATTCCCCATAACATGGATCACAGATAGTATTGCTGTTGGATATGCCCCTATGTCATTTGCTGAACTGGAGTCCATAAAAAACCAGGGAGTTGATGCTATTGTTAACCTTTGCGCTGAATTCAGCGATCTCCATGATATTGAAGAGTCCGCAGGTTTTGAAGTTTGTTATCTTCCCATCTGGGACGAGGATATTCCTAAAATGGAAGCCATGGAAGAAGCCCTGGCCTGGCTTGATGAAGCCATTTACCTTGGCAAAAAAGTTCTGGTCCACTGTAGGCACGGGGTGGGAAGGACAGGAACCTTTGTCACTTCCTATATGATTCGCAGAGGCCTTTCCCTTAAATCAGCTTCAAAAAGGTTAAAGTCATCCAATGCAAACCCTTCCAATTACGGTCAGTGGAAATTATTAAAAAAATATGGTAAAAAATCAGGAATCCTTAAGATCAGGGAACCCTCCCTGGAGATTAAAAACAGGGTGGATCTAAACGATTTTTTTTCTGATTATGAATCTTTGATAAAAAACATTGATGAGGAAATTCAAAATCATACAAAAGGAGAAAATATTCAATGCGGCAGGGGTGAGGATAAATGTTGCCATGAACCTTTTGATCTTCAACTCATAGAAGTAATTTATCTCCATTCAAAAATGAACAAACATTTTTCATCTGTTCAAAGGGATATTCTGATAGAAAGGGCTGTCAAGACATATAAGAAAGAAAACACTCTTTGCCCGCTTAATTATAATTCCTGCTGCAGGATATACGAGACAAGACCTGCCAGGTGCAGGATTTATGGAGTACCTGGTTTTTCAAAAGACAAACATGAAATCCAGAATATGCTTGTTGAACTTTCCCAAACTATATTCCTGGCCTTTTCAGGACAATTTTTGCCAGATACTGATTTCACCTTTTCCCTGGCCGATACAATTTCAGGAAAATTTGTACAAAAATATTTTCATTATATGGCCGATACGTATACGCCAGACACGACAAAAAAAGATCCAGCCTAAAAAAAAATTTAAAAGAAATCGACTGCGGTCAGCCATACCAGTGGTCAGGAATTTCCAAGCACCTGGGCAACCTTATTTTCCAGTTCATCCTTATCAATGGGCTTTACACAATATTCACTGGCCCCAAGTTTTAAACACTCCCTGGCTGTCTCAATGGTGGGATATCCTGTCAGCATGATCACCTGAATTGAGGGAGATATTTTTTTCAACTCTTCAAGGACCTCAACTCCGCTCATTTTTTTTAACTTGATATCCAAAATAGCCAGATCAACCTCATTGGATTCCAGAAATCGAATGGCTTCTTCTTCTTCTGTAAAAGGAAAAACCTTATGCCCTTTTCTCTCAAGAATCCTCTTAATCAGGTTGGCTGCATCCAGAACATCATCCAGCGCAAGAATCTTACCCATTTAGCTCTCCCTTTTTCATCTGTAAACCAGGGTTCCAATTTAAACCGGATTTTATATTTACACTATTTTTTACATTTATGCCAGAGGGTAGCAGGACAATAAATTCTGTCCCCTGTTCTTCTTTTTCCCGGGATAAGGGAGGAGAAAAAACTTTTATACTTCCATTATGCTCTTTTATAATTCCAAAGGTAACTGATAACCCCAGCCCTGTCCCCTGGTCCGGACCCTTGGTGGTATAAAACGGCTCAAATATCTTTTTTATATTTTCCTTGGAAATCCCTACACCTGTATCTGATATGGATATTTTGATCTCATTTTGAGTTTCCCCCATACCTGTATTGACACAGATACTGCCATGTCCTTCAATGGCATCAAATGCATTATTTAAAAGATTGATAAATACCTGTTTGAGCTTCTCCTTATCCCCTTTCATCAAAAAAACGGTTTTATCATATTCACGCCTGACAAAAACATGGTTCATGCTGAATGTATGTTCAATCACTCCCAGGACTTCGTCAATGGCTTCATTAATATTAAATTCAGAAATATTGCTTTCACTGGAACGGGAAAAATTCAAAAGATCTGCAACAATCTTGGAACAGATTTTTGTCTGTTTAACAATGGTTGAAACATCTTTATACACAAACCCGTCCTTTTCAACATCTTCCAGCAAAAGCTGGGCATACCCGAGAATAATCCCAAGGGGAGTATTAATTTCATGGGCTACTCCAGCTGCCAGTCGTCCCACAGATTCTATTTTCTGGGCATGGGTAAGCTGTTCCTGGACAGCTTTCAACTGGGTAATATCCCTTCCGCTGCATACAAGTCCCCTGACTCTATCCCTTGCTTCCAGAACAGGAATCTTTACCACATGCAGCCACTTTACCCCTTTTTTCCCTACCACCCTATTCTCTTTAACAAGGGGTTTCCTTGTTTCAAACACCTCTTTATCTTCCTCATCGTAAACCTCTGCCTGGCCTTTGAAAAATAGTTCAGCATTTTTTCTGCCCACAATTTCATCATGGGTTTTGTTCACCATTTTACAAAATCCTTTATTAACCGAAACATACCGGCCTTCATGATCTTGAAGGGATATGAAATCCGGAATGGCATCCAGAATTGTCTGGAGCAGGGTTTTTTGCTCATTTACAATACTTTCGGCATTTCTCAAATTAGACAGATTACCATTCAAAGACAGGGTCATGGCATCAAAACTTTCTGCCAGACTCTGAATTTCATCTCCAGAACATTGCCTGTAAACCTGGCATTGCTGGCAGGAATCCAGCCTTTTGGCATATTCTCCTTCCACACAGGTTTGGCAGAGGGTGCCGGCCAGATACCAGCACCTGTGATGAAAATTCTCATATGCCGGGCATTCTTTCTGACCACATTCCATAATATCCCAGCAGTTTTTTTTCAGCATGGGAGCAGTTCTGACATCAAGATTTCCCCGCAAAGCCTGTTCAGACGATTCGTGCAGTTTTTTAATACTTTTGGTCACGGGATTCAGGAGCAGGCTTCCCACGACACCTGCCAGGAGTATCGCCAGGATTATTGTTACAACAGCTGAAATCATAATTTTATTAACAGCTTTTTCAGCCCTTGTTTGAAAAAGGCCCAGTCTCAGGGTTCCCAGTCGATTATCATTGATAAAAATTGGTACTGCATAATCATAGATCAAGTTTGTGCCAGTATCCAGAATCTGCATGGAACCTTTCTGCCCCGCCAAAACAGAGTTCGCTGTTTTCAGTTCCTTTGGAAAACCATCTGTAAATGTGTGGATAACTGGATCACCTTTTTCATCCATAACAAAGGCATAAAATATATCATCACTCAATTCCACGGTTTCATCCACCAGGACCTTCATCCTAAGAAAATCCATGGCCAGCATGGGTTCTACCATTCGGGCTGAAAGATTTCTTCCTGTTGAAATCCCCTGATTTTTTATCTCTTCCAGCATGGAACTTTTCATGACCTGGCTGATCCAGAAAAAAATCACAAGGCCCTGGATCAATAATAAAGAAAAAAAACCCAGATATATTTTACCACGAAATCCCAACTTCATTTATTCCGTCATTCCCCCTATTCTCCCAGAGTCATGCCCACCCTGGCAGCCAATTTCCGCACAGAATCGAAATCTGAATCACAAGAATCTATCACCTTAATAAAATTAGCAGCTTCTAATATTTCACGATGATCTTTATTATTGAAATCAAGTTTTCCAAAGGCCTGTTTTAATTTTTCCACAATCTTTTTGTCCAGGTTTTTTCTGGCAGCATACACCCAGCCTGGATAGGGATCAGTCATTGAAACAACTTTTATTTTATTGATATCAATTTTACCTGCCACAACATCCAGGGTGCCCTCCCTGATTGTGCCGATATCATATTTCCCGGCATAAACGGAAAGAACAACCTTTTCCTGCTTTCCACCAGGGCCCGGTGCAAAGGCAATCTCCTTGAAATCTTTTTTTGTAATGCCATGGTCAATGAAATGACCCAGGGGGAATAAGTATCCTCCTGCCGAAGTTGAATCCACGGCAATCCATCTTTTGCTGCGGCAATCCTCCAAGGTCTGAATGGATAAATTATCTGCCCTGGAAATAATCTGCCCCCTGAATTTATCTTTACCAGTCATTTCCACAATCCTTGAAAAAGCCTTTGCTCCATATCGATAGGAAATTTTTATATAAATACATGGATTGGAAAAAGAGATATCAATTTTTTTTTGCCCCACCATTTCCATGTGCTGATCAAATGTGTCTGGAAATATCTGTTTGATATTCAACCCTGTTTGTTTTCGCAGATACTGAATCAAAGAATGATGGCGGGTGTGGGAAACAGAATGGGAATATTGGGGAAGATAGGCATAGGTGATCATACCAGGTTCCTCTTTAAGTATAATCTGTTCCTTTTTATTCAGGTCTACCTTAACTACAGGTTCATTATCTCCACACCCGGGAAATAATAAAAAGAAAAGCAGAACAACCAATCCATATCTCACTGTTATTTCTCCTGATTAAATTATATTTCCCTGATTATAGCAATAGAACAACCATACCATATGGGTGATGTTTTAGCTAAAAATATTTCAATTTTAATACCTCTGGTATAGCTATCATTACCCGAGACTCAGCCAAAACCCATAGGTCAAGCCTGAAAGAATGGTGCAGATGGATATGGCTGCCACTGCAAAGTCAGGATCACCCCCGATCTGTTTTGCCATAATATAGGTAAGGGTTGCGCTGGGTGATGCGAGGATGATTAACCCTGGAAGATAGTCAACGGAAGGAATAGAAAAAATCTTAAACAATAGTAACCCAATGGCAGGGATAATAATCAACTTTAAAAAACTGGATAATAAAACATGTAAAAATCTCGGCTTTAATTTTTCAAAAGAAAGAGAGGCCCCAATAACCAGCAGGGCCAGGGGCAGGGCCATACCCTGTAAAATTTCCAGGGCCCTGTCAATAATCAGGGGTGTTGTTACATTGAGTAAAGAGAAAGAGATGCCTGCCAGGGCTGACAATATCACAGGATTGGCCATGGTTTTTTTAATGGTGGAAAATAAACTTGAATGGCCTGTGTTTTTACTGCTGTGATATTGCAAGATAATTATTGCCATTATATTTTGTAATATCATTACAAAGCCTGCAATAATAGCAGCTTTTACAAATCCTGCATTCCCAAGGTAATAAAAGGCAACCGCAAGACCGATATAGCCGAGATTACCATGGAATGAGCATTGAATAAAACTTCCTTTTAAAGGCCTTGCCATGTTTAAAAAATGAGTTGTACCCCAGGAAATGGCAGCAATTACGACCACTGAAACCAATGTGATGATAATTACTTGGGGATTCATCTGGGTTTTTAAGGAGGATTTTGCAATGGAGCTGAAAATCATGGCTGGAATGGCAATATAATAAACCAGGCGGTTGGCTTCATCCAGAAACTCCTGGGAAATAAATCCCCTCTTTTTTGCAAATAAACCTAGAACAATGATAATAAAGACCGGTAATATTGTTGATATAATATTCATATAAAAAACTTCATCTTTAATTATAAATCAAAAAAATTAAAATATGGAACAACCCCTACCACAGATTGTAAATAGAATCCAAACAATATATATGCTAAACTAAAGCTCAGCTATATTTTGAGATTAACTATGGATTTTCAATTTTTTTAAAATCTATTATTAAAATTCATCATGGTGAATAATGACAACAAAATACCAGGCCCCCATTGTTAAAAAAGCATTTCTCATCCTCAGGGCCATATCAACTGCCGGTAATGGATTGCGGATAAGTGAAATATCTACCCGCTTGGATATTAGCAAAAGCACTGTCCATGGTATTGCCGCTGCCCTGGAAGACCAGGGCGCCATTATCCGAAACCTTGATTCCAAGCGATATACCATTGGTGCCACCTTAATGGAATTGGGTAAGGCTGCCTATGAAAAAATGGATTTTAAAAAGGCTGCCCGCCCTGCCATGGAACGGCTTATGGAGCAATGCCGGGAATCTGTATTTCTGGGAGTCCGTAACAGAGATACGGTAACAGTTATCGACCTGGTGGAATCAAGAAAAGATTTTAAAATAACCTCCCCCATCGGCACCTCTCTGCCCCTTTTGGCCGGTGCCGTAGGAAAAATATTTTTATCAGGAATGGCACCCAGAGAATCCAAAAAATATATCAGGTCAAAAGGCCTGACCCGATTCACCCCCAACACCATTATTGATCAGGATATCTATTTCAAAGCCCTTGAAACCGTCAGAAGCACAGGAGTTGCCTTTGATGATGAAGAATATATATCCGGGGTCAGGGCTGTGGCTGCTCCCATCCAGCCCCAGGGAGCCTATTACCCTGCCATCTGGGTGGTGGGCTTTACAGCAGGAATGGATGACAAACTCATTCCGACCATTATCAAACAGACCAAGGCCGCTGCCTTGGAAATCAATCAGAAACTGGCAGAAAATCCATGATCAGCGTATTAGGACCGCAAATTCAATTGCCCCATAAATTAATACTAGTGTATGAAAGACAAAGGAACAATGATATTTGAAAACTCAGAAATAAAATCTAAGGAGAGCATAATGAAAAATTATTTAAAAATACTATTGATTATTATTATTTTGGGTGTTGCTACCCTTTGTTCCGCAAATCCCCTGTCCAACATCATGTTATTGTTTCAAAAAGACCTGGTGATTGATGTGGTCTATACCAATCATAGAGATTTAGTCCAAGGCAGCAAGGTATATCTGGCAGAAAACCCAAAAGGTCAGAAAGTCTTAATAGGGACTGTAAAAAAAATATCTTTGGCTGAGTCTCAAATGTCAAAAGTTGAAATCGGTATTGATAAAAAGCATAAAGGAAAAATATATGAGACCACACAATTTGTTTTGATGAACAATATTTTTTCTAAAGATTCAAACCCATACATTGTTGCTGTCTCTTCTTTAGAAACATCGGATACAAAACCTTTGAAATCAGGATCTTCAGTAAAAGGAATTACCTTTATAGAGTATCAGCTTTCCATTGCAGGGGAAGAGTTAAAAAACGCCATGGCCAGGTTTAAACAACAGAACAAAGAGCTTATGGATCAACTTGAAAAATACATAGACAATTTTAACACCGAGGCTTTTTATAAAAAAATGGATGAGCTGGTCAATCAAATTTCAAAATTTTCAACAGAACAAAAGGAAGCCTTTAAAAAGGAGGTATTACCCGGCCTTAAGAAGGCCTTTGATTCAATCATGGAAAAACTGAAAGAGCAAAAAAATATGGAAAAATCAAAGGATTTAGAAAAACGATTCCAGGAAATCGAAAACCTGGTTAAAGTTTAACCAGCTTGACGATTCTGAATTTAAAATACTGGCGGGTATCAGTTATGATGCAAAGAGGAAAATTCACTTCTTAAAAGCATACCGACAACATCTTATTGAAGAGATGGTTACCAGAGATATAGATCCATGCTATCGATTCAACAATGGAGGAATATTCCAGCAAATAATTTTTTTGAATAACGAGAACAAGACAATTTTTTTAAACCATAATACATCAACAAAGGTTTAGAGAAAATTCCCTAAACCCTTGATTTTTATGGTAGGCACGAGCAGACTTGAACTGCTGACTTCTACCGTGTCGAGGTAGCACTCTACCAACTGAGTTACGCGCCTTTATTATTTTGATATTTTTATCAAATCCAGCCTTTTGTGTCAAGAAAAACTAATGCTTACTCTTTTATTTTTTTCCCCTCTCCAGCCCCAATGTCATCCGCCTGGAGCATGTTATCCCTTTTTTCAATAAAATGGATTTTAATCATCTGGTCCGTCACATCTGCAATTTCGATACCAAATCCGTCAAAGGTCTTGAGCATCAGGGCATGGGCAAATTGTTCAGGGTTTCCCTTAAACACAATCTCCATGACTGCGCTGGAGGAGCCTATTTCCTTGGGCTGAATATTTTCAATATCCCTGATCTCCTTAAACCTTTTTTTCAGGGCAATAAACCTGGATAGAAATTTATCTCCTTCAATGGCAACATCAAACAGGCTTTCCCGTCTAAGGTTCTGGGTCCAGAAAGCATCTATTTTCAGAATGAGATCCCGGGCTGCCAGATCTGCGGCTTTGGTAATGGCACCGGCTGCTCCTTCCTGATTCATATCGGTTTTTGCGCTCCCCTTGCTCAAGGAGAGGACCACTTCTTTACCAGATCCCAGATCATATCCCTTAAGCTCGATCACAGCATCAAAAATTTTTTCATCCCCCATGCGGTTAATGGATTCCGCTGCATTTGCTTTTCCCAGAACCACCATATCTGCCTTAAGGGCTCTGCCCAGCTCCATTGCAGCATTGGCATCATAGATGGAAGAAAAATTGATATTATAAAAAGAAGGGACTGGCCGATCAGGACCGATACCAATAAATTGGAACCGATTTTGGGACATTTGTTCCAGGATAATGGTTTCTGAAATAGAAGCATAAGGTTCTGGATTATTTCCCCACCAATATCTGGGAAGGATGTCTCCGGGCATTTGTTCAGCAATCAAAAAAAGAATCACAGGTTTATCCGTACCTGCATTGAGTATCCTGGCATCGGTCAAATGTTTTTCAAGAAGCTCCAGGTTGATCTTAGATTCAACCCCCACCAGGTAATTTCCCTTATACTTCATACCCCCCAGAACCCTGTATGTGGTCACATAATCCGAAGTCATGGGCAATAATTTTTCATATAAAAATTCCAGGTTGGCTGCAAATACCTGGCGGGAAATCAGGGTTGCAAAAGCATTCTGAACAGCTGTTTCCAGCGCCTGGTCCACAGCCTTCTGCTTTGCCCTGGGAATATCCTGATCAATAATTTTCTGTCGGCCAGTGGTCACACCTGTCAGCATTTCAGGCCCTGCGGCAAAGCAAGTCTCCATCATAAGCAGCAGCCCTAGAAAAATGGTGATGATACCTATCTGTCTTTTTATTCCCATGATCATACCTTTCTTTGGATTGAATAGTCTGCAATAAGATGCAGCAATGATTTTGAATCCGAACCATCAACAAATACCCCTAGCAGACTCTTTGCCTTTTCCACATGGTATTCTGCCCGTTCCAGGGTATAGGAGATACCCCCTAGGTCTGTAAGTTTTTCTTTAAGTTCTTCAAACTGATCCTTGTCAAAAACAGGTTCTGAAATTACCTGAAGCATCCTTTCACGGTCTTTGCTGCTGGCTTTGGATAGACTGTAGATCAAGGGCAGGGTCAGTTTTCCTTCCCGATAATCTGCTCCTGGATTTTTCCCCAGTTCTTCTGCCGTTGCCGTATAATCCAGAAGATCGTCTGCCATCTGGAAAGCCATGCCCAGATGGTACCCATAGGATGCCAGGGTCTTTTCCTTTTCAGGGGACACTTTGGCAATTATGGCCCCGCTCTGGCATGCGCCCTGGATCAGGACAGCGGTTTTCCGTTCAATGATCTCGAGATACTCTGCTTCAGACAGGTCTTTTCTGCCTTTTTTATCCAATTGGTCAATTTCCCCCTGGGACATTGCCTGGGTAATATTTGCAATCACAGAAATCACTCTGGGTTCCAGGGTTTGGGCAGCAATGGCCAGGGCCCGGGCCAGAAGAAAATCCCCGGTAAGCACCACCTTGGGAGCTGACCACTTGGTATGGGCAGTTTTTTTTCCCCGGCGCATATCAGCTTCATCCACAACATCGTCATGGAGAAGGGTTGCAGCATGGAGGTATTCAAAAATTATGGAAAACAAAATTTCAAACCCGGAACTATACCCGCACATCCTGGCACTGTGGATCATGAGCAGAGGCCGCAGTCTTTTTCCCCCGCTGAACAAAAGGTGGGAGGCGATCTCCCGGACCAGTTCCAAATTGGGATCCAGATTCTCAGCCAGGGCTTTTTCCACCTGTTCAAGATCCTGGGAGACCAGAGCCAGAATTTGTGATTTTATGTCAGAACTCATGCCACTTCTCCGGCTATATCATATTCATATGCATCTGTTATTCTTACACGAACCATGGTCCCGATTTCAAGGGTCCCGATTTCAAGGCCCTGGGAATAAATAAATGTCATTCCATCCACCTCGGGCGCCTGGAACATTGTCCTGCCGATATATACACCCGGTTCAGGACTTTCTTCCACCAGCACTGGATAGATTTCGCCCACATGCCTTTCATTGAGTTCCTGGGAAATTTTTGCCTGGGCTGACATGAGAATATCGTGGCGCTGTTCAGCCAGCTCTTTTGGCACATGATTTTTTAAGCCGTGGGATTTTAGGTCCTCGGAATCCGAATAAATAAATACCCCCAGATGATCAAACCGGACCTCCTTAATAAAATCCAAAAGGGTCTGAAACTCCTCTTCTGTTTCACCTGGAAACCCCACAATCAGGGTGGTACGGAGGCTGGCCTTGGGATCCAGTTTTCGAATCAGTTCAAATAGTTCAACAAGGTCTTTTCGGGAATAGGGCCGGCCCATGCGTTTGAGCATGGTGGAGGCGGCATGCTGAATGGGAACATCATAATAGGAACAAAGATTGCGATTACTTTGGACTATTTTAATAACCTCAGACCCCAGGGTTTTGGGATGGGTGTATAAAAACCTGATCCAGACATTTTCATCCTGGTCTGCAAGGGTGTCTGACAGGGAAGAGAGTACCCCGTCAAATCCAATCCCGTTAGACTCAATTTGGTCTGGTTTAATTTGGTCAGATTTAATCTGCCCTGATCCACAACTGGCTAAATCAGTTTTACCCACCAGATCCTGTCCGTAATCCGTGGTGTTTTCTGCTGTGAGGATGATTTCCTTCACCCCCTTTGCCACCAGGGAAGAGGCTTCGGCGCAGATATCTTCAACCGGCCTGGACCGCTGGATGCCCCGCAGTTCCGGTATAATGCAATATGTGCAGTGACGGTTGCATCCTTCAGAGACCTTGATAAAGGCATATCCCCGGGAGATAAGCTCCCGGTCAGTGCGCGGATCCTGGAACCTGCGCTGGCTGGGGTCGGGAAATAGAGTCAGGGGGGTGGTCTGCCTGCCTTCCACCACATCCACAATCTGCTCACAGGCAGCAGTGCCCAGAAAGGCATCCACCTCTGGCAGGCTTGCAAGAAGATTGGGATCATCCTTGTAGCGCTGGGCCAGGCACCCGGTAGCTATGAGCTTTTGGCAGGACTTGGATTTCTTAAATTCCACCATTTCCAGGATCACATCAACTGCCTCTTCAGAGGCAGTTGATATAAATCCACAGGTATTGACAATAATAACCTGGGCCAGGCCCGGGTCATCTGTCCTCTGGTGTCCTGCTGCCACAAGCTTTCCCAGCATGATTTCGCTGTCCACCTGGTTGCGGGAACACCCGAGACTTTCAAGAAAGATGATCATATGGCCTTAGCCATGAGGTCACCCAGAAGCGATGAAAACCTGGCTGGATTATCCAGTTTGCCACCTTCGCTGATCACTGCAATATCAAAAAGCAGATCAGAATAATCCGTAAGAACCGGATTGGTTGTGTCGCCCTCAAAAAGTCCTTTGATTTTTTCCATGACCGGATGGTTGACATTAACCTCCATCACCCTTTTCTGGTCAGGTGTTTTCTGGCCCGAGGCTTTCATGATCTTTTCCATGTAGGCGCTCATGCCATAATCATCTCCGGACAGGCAGGAAACAGAATCCTTGAGACGGTCAGAAACAACAACATCCTTTACCTTTGCTTCCAGCTTACCCTTAAGAAAGGAGAGAAGAGCGGAATATTCATTTTTCTTTTCATCATCCACCTTGTCCAGGTCCAGGTCACCCTTTTCTGCACTTTTTAACTTCTTTTCCTTGTAATCCATAAGGGACTGGGTTACCCACTCATCAATGGGATCAACCATGAGCAGGACTTCGTAATCCCGGGCTTTTAATGATTCCAGCAAGGGAGAATTCATAAGGGAAGTGAGACTTTCTCCGGTAAGATAATAAATCTCTTTCTGGTCTTCCTTCATGTTCTCAATGTATTCATCCAGGGACACATAGTTGTCGCCGGACTTGGTGGTCTTGTACCGGAGCAGGGAAGCCAGCCTTTCCTTGTTCTGAAAATCTGTGGGAATACCAGCTTTCAGGGCCTGACCAAACTCCTTGTAGAACTCTTCATATTTTTCTTTTTCCAGTCCCTCCAGGACAGAAAAAATCTGTTTGACCAGATTTCGCTTGATATTCCTCACCAGCCGGTCTTCCTGGAGAATTTCACGGCTCACATTGAGATTCAGGTCCGGTGCATCAACAACGCCCTGGACAAAGCCCAGGTATTCCGGCAAAAGCTCCTTGCAGTCATCCATGATAAAAACCCGTTTGCAATACAGCTGCATCCCGTGTTTTCTTTCCGGCCGGAAAAGATCCATGGGAGCAGTGGAAGGAAGGTACATCAAAACATCATATTCAGTCACCCCTTCAAATTTCTTATGGATAGTCTGAAAGGGCTTGTCCCAGTTATGGCTGATATGTTTATAGAACTCTTCATGCTCTTCCTGGGTAACATCTTCCTTGTCTTTGGCCCAGATTGCTTTCATGGAGTTGAGGGTCTCGTCTTTTCTTACCTTTTTAAAGGTATCTCCAATGGGTTTCCCATCTGAATCCTTGATAATCTCGTTTTCCGGAATAGGCTCACTTTTTTCAAGATTCATGATCACAGGATAGGTCACAAAGTCGGAATGCTTTTTAACAATGTTCTGGATGGTATAGTCCTGGGTAAAATCCTGCTCACCCTCTTCCGGATCTTTTAAATAAAGGACAATGCTTGTTCCACGGTTCTCTTTTTCAATTTCCTGGACCGTATAGGAACCCTTGCCGTCGGATTCCCAGCGGACGCCCTTTTCTTCTCCAGCTGCCCTGGTATCCAGGCAGACCTTATCAGCCACAATAAAGGCAGAATAAAAGCCCACACCAAACTGGCCAATGAGTTCAGGTGACAATGCAGTCTCGTTTTTGGATTTTTCCAGGGCCTCCATAAAGGCTGCTGTTCCTGACTGGGCAATGGTACCGATGTTGTCATTTACCTCGTCAAAGGTCATGCCGATGCCGTTGTCGGAAATGGTAATGGTTTTTGCTTCCGGATCTGTGGCAATACGGATATGGTAATCTGTATCATCGCTGAAGAGTGCAGGCTCGATCTGTTCCTTGAATCTTGCCTTGTCAATGGCATCCGAGGCATTGGATATCAGCTCCCGCAAAAAAATTTCCTTGTTGGAATACAAGGAATGAATAATCAGGTGCAGCAGCTGCTGCACTTCGGTTTTAAATTTACGTGTCTTTTTGGTTCCCATTTTTACTCCTGTTTCAATTATGTTTACAAATTTTTTTCATTACAATTACAATTATTTTTTAATAATAATTGTGGCAAAAACAAAATTGTCAAGGCAGGGAAATGAATTTCAAAATCGGACCTGTAACAGGTGTAGCAGGGATTGGATATCTCTATATTTAAGATTTTTTAAATGTTTTTATGATTCGGCCGTCAATGGCGGCAAGACCGATAAAAATCATGATCATGCCGGCAAAGGCATTCCATCCTGGGGATTCGCCCAGAACCACAACCCCCAGGAAAATAGCAGAGATTGGAATCAAAAAAGTTACCAGCAGAATATTGGTGGCCCCTGCCCTGGCCAGAACATAAAAATAAATAATATAGGCAAGGGCAGTGGAAATGGCAGATAATCCAAGGATAGCCCCCCAGGTCAGGAGGGTGGGTTCAAGGGTCCAGGGATGCTCAAGCACCAGGGCAACGGGAATCATCATCAAAGTGGACCCGGTAAGCATTCCTGCTGCCACCACCACCGGGTCCAGATGCTTAAACCTCCTGGCAAAAATAGCAGCACAGGCATAGAGGAAGGAAGCTCCCAGCACAGCAGCCTGGCCTGCCACCTGGAGGCCTGCCCCCTTCAGGGAATCCACCCCGATTAAAACAGCCACCCCCAGCCAGCCAAATACCACCCCTGTGACACGGTTGGGAGTCAGGGGCTCCTCCTTTGTCAGAAAATGGGCCAGGATTACGCTGAACACCGGAGCAAAGGCATTTAAAATAGATGCCAGGCTGGAATCAATTAAAGTCTGGCCCCAGGTGATCAAAGAAAAGGGGATTACATTGTTCAAGGCCCCCAGGCCCAATAAGCCAGTCCAGACCTTTAAAGATGAAGGCAGCCGGCGGCCGGTGAATCTGACAACCCCCAGAAGAATCACAGCCGCAAACCCCACCCTGTACATGACTATGGTAAAGGGGGTCATGGTTTTCACAGCCACTTCCACAAAGAAAAAAGAAGCCCCCCAGATCACGGACAATAAGAAAATCAATATCCACTCTTTCAGGCCCATGACATGGCTGACTGAGTTGTTATGGTTGTTCTGTGTCTTTTCTGCCATGGAAAATAATTCCTTTATATATAAGGCCCCTTGGTCCGGGCCGGTTGAAACAAAAAAACAGATTAAAAAAACAAAGCGCACAATCCCGGCCATGATATCCTTTTCATTTGCCTTTTACCACCCTGAAAAATACTGTCTTTACCGACTGCCAGGTGTTTGCTACAATAATCCCATAATGGACAAGCAAGCAGACATACGGGATCAGGCCCATCTATCGGGAACAGAGGTGAAAAAGCTCAACTTCATCAAAAACTCAGAAGATATTATCTTCAGGAAATATTATAGATCAGGCCTGAGATCCCATATATTTGAAGTTCTTGCTGCAAATGATGTTTTAAAGGAGACCCAGGGGGAAATAATAGATGGAATCCGGATGTTTCCCAGGGCCAGGCCCACAAAAATATTCCGAATATTGCGAAACAGGTTTAAAAATAAAGAGGCAATTTTCCAGGAAGTTAAAAAATATAATCTCCTTTTACAATTTCTGGGGCCTGAGCTTATTGCCACTTCCCAGGAATTCATGGTGGATTATACTGGTACGGGCACAAGCCAGATCGTCCTGTGCGGCCTCCAGGAATATGTTGAAGGCCAGATACTTGATCCCTGGAGATTGTATGGGAAAGATTATTTGCTGGAATTATTCAAATCAATGCCCAATAAGGATAAGAGCCCAAGAGATATCCAGTGCCGGCCACAGGTTGAAAAATTGGCTGACAAAGCCAGGAACAATATTGAAAACTTCGTAAAAAAAATCAGACATATGATAACCAATGCCGGATATATTCCCGACCTTGCAGGCATCGGCAACCTGATCATCACACCTGAAGGGAATCTAAAACTTGTAGATATCAATAACATTGTTGAAATCAAGCTTAGCAACACAATCCTTCTTGATGATAAAGGATACCCTTCCTGCGATGTATCTATTGAAGTCCTGGCCATCCTTGAACAGGATATTCTTCAAAAAAAAATTTCCTTGGATGATCCACTTTTTCAATTTTTTTTATCTCCAGACAGGAAAAAAAAAGTAAAAACCATTGAAAAAAAATTTTATGAAAAACAAGCATAAGGAAAGACCATATGAAAATCTTAAAAAAAATTTTATTCATTATTCCGGTTATCTGCGGAATTGCTCTTTTGGTGTGGATGAAAAGCAACAAACAGCCGCCAGCCCGCCTTGATTTCAAAAAACGGGTTCAGACTGTCCGGATAATTCCTATGGAAAAGACCCCGGTTGTACCCAGAGCCATCAGCTATGGATATGTTGAGGCAGATCGTACCTGGGAAGCCATTTCCGAAGTCAGTGGAAAAATCGTTTTTATGAATAAAAACCTGAAAAAAGGGTATTTCATCCAAAAGGGCGAACTTCTGCTAAAAATAGACACCACCGCTTACGGTCTTGCTGAAACCCGGGGAATGGCAGAGCTTCTGAATGTGGATGCCAGGCTCAAGGAACTTGACCAATCCAGGAAAAATACCCAGAGACTTCTGGACATTGAAAAAAAAGCTTTGGCTATTTCCGCCCAGGAGCTTAAGCGAATGCAGGAATTGTTTGACAAGGGGGTTGTCTCAGCCTCTATACTGGAAAAAGAGGAAAGAAATTTTCTTGCCCGCCAGACTGCCGTGAATAACCTTCAAAACACCCTGGCCCTGATCCCGTCCCAGAAAAAAGCCCTTCTGGCCCAGAAAAAATCAGGGGAGTCCACAGTGAGCCAGCAGCGCCTGGATGTGGCAAAAACAGAAATCTACGCCCCCTTTAACTGCCGCCTGTCTTCCGTGAATATATATTATAGTGGACAAACCCTATGAAAAGTTAATCCCTGGAAAACGACCGCCCCTGCTTACAAATATGTATGTGGAGGTGGAACTAAGGGGTCAACCCATTCCAGACAGGTTTGTTGTCCCAAGAAGCGCTTTGCATGAAGAAAAAATTTATATCTGCACACCTGAAAACCGGCTGAAAATCAAGCCTGTGAAAATTGAATTCCAGATGGAGGATATGGCTGTGCTGTCCACAGGGGTTGAGCAGGGAGAGAGACTGGTGTTAAGCGATCTTATACCTGCCGTGGAAGGGATGCTGCTAAAACCTGTACCAGCCCTGGACATTGCAGAACAGCTTAGACAAAAAGCCCTGGGGGAGGCTTTATAGAATGTCTTTATTTAAACGAATCATCTCATTCATGTGTGCCCATCCCACAGCATCAAATCTTCTCATGGTATTGTTCATTGTCCTGGGCCTTATTTCCATTGCAGACCTGAAACGGGAAACCTTTCCCGACTTTTCAACCAATGCCGTTGAAATTACCATAACCTATCCAGGGGCCAGTGCCGCAGATGTGGAATCCTCCTTATGCCAGAGGGTAGAAGATGTCATAGACAGCGTGGCAAATATTGCCGAAGTCCGCAGTACGGCCATGGAGAACATGGCTTCCATTGTCGTGGACATGGTGGATCAAGGCAATATCATCGAGTTCTTCAATGACATCAAAACCGAAGTAGAAGCCATCAATGATTTCCCTGCAGAAGTTGAAAATGTCATCGTAAAAAGGGTTAACAGAACTGATCCAGTGGTGTCTGTGGCAGTTACCGGACCCATGAGCCCAGTGCATTTAAAATTCTATTGCGAAGATCTTAAGGACCGGCTCAAGGCTTTGGACATGGTTTCCCAGGTGGAGATCCTGGGGTTTTCCGACCATGAATTTTTAATTGAAATCCCCTTTTACAATACAATGCGCTTGGGCCTTTCCGTAGCAGATATCCATGATGCCGTGGCAGCCCAAAGCCTGGACCTTCCGACCGGAAGTCTGGAAACAAGGGATTCAGACATATTGATCCGGTTTTCCGAAGAAAGAAAAACCCTGGATGCCCTGGAAGATCTCATTGTAATATCCGGCGAAACAGGTGCTGAAATCAGACTGGGGGATATTGCCATAATCTCCGATGGATTCATGAACAAAGAAGATCAGATCATGTTTAACGGAGAACGGGCCGGGCTTCTCCAGATCACCAAAACCAAGTCTGAGGATTCCCTGAGAATCCTGGATGCAGTGACAGAGTTCATAGAAAAAGAAAAGGCCAGGGCTCCTTCAGGAATCTCCTTTGACATCACCCAGAATGTATCCAAGGTGGTGAGGGACCGCCTCCGGATGCTGGCAGTTAACGGAATACAGGGACTGGTTCTCGTTTTTTTTGCCATGCTTTTATTTTTTCCTTTTTCCTTTTCCTTCTGGGTGGCCATGGGCCTGCCGGTTTCTTTTCTGCTGACCTTTTTCTTTATGAAACATCTTGGACTTTCCCTGAACATGCTGTCCATGGTTGGCCTGCTCATAGGGCTTGGCCTGCTCATGGATGATGCCATTGTCATTGCCGAAAATGTTGCGGTCCACCTTGCAGAGGGTAAAAAAGCCTTTACCGCGGTTGTGGATGGAATATCTGAAGTGGCCTCGGGCGTATTTTCTTCCTTTTTGACCACCATTTTTATTTTCGGGGCACTGGGCCTGGGCATGAAAGGGGACATCGGAAAAGTGCTCTATGTGATTCCCGTGATACTGATCCTAACCCTGACTGTGAGCCTTGTGGAAGCATTTTTCATCCTTCCCAACCACCTGTCCCATGCCCTTGGGGGGTATGACCAGGATAAAGCAAAAACCGGGCTTCGCCGGAAGGTTGATGCAGGCCTTAACTGGCTGAAGGAAAAACTTTTCGGCTGGATAGTGGATAGGGCTGTTAATTTCAGATATTTGTTTATGGGACTGATCATTTTTGCCTTTATTGCCTCCATCTCCATGATTGCCGGCGGGTATTTAAAAATTCGGGCTTTCCCTGAAATTGAAGGAGATGTCCTCCAGGCAAGGATACTGTTTCCCCAGGGAACTCCTTTGGAAAGAACTGAATTTTATGTGGACAAATTTGTAAAAGCCGCCCAGGAAATGGATGCAGCCTTATCCCCCTTACAACCTGACAAAGCAGACCTGGTAAA
>NBML01000008.1 GCA_002085465.1 Desulfobacteraceae bacterium 4572_89
AGTTCCTGGAAAGAAATTAGAAAATAAAGGAAAAACATGAGACCCTCATTGCTGGTGGTATGCTTTCTCATTGCCAGTTTTTCAGGCTTTGCCAATGCCGAGCTGTATAAATATTATGATGGCAGCGGCACTCTTTGTATTACGGATAATTATTTGCTGGTGCCAATGGATCAAAGGAAAAGTATTGAAACCATCCATGAAATTACAACACAACCTGTTGTCTCGATTGAAAAGGGCGCTGACAAGGATGTCCAGCAAATATCTGGAAAAAAAAACGCCAGCAAAGAGGCCTTAGCATCAGAGCTTGAACAGGAAGCAAAAAAACTTGAAACCATTCGAAAAGAGCTGCTTGAGTATTATTCTTTACTCAAAGAACGGCAGGATAAATTGATCTTACATGAGAAAAATAAGATGACTTCAAAGGAAGCCCAAGAACACAACCAGAACATCATGGATCTGAATCAGGATACATTGAAATATAAAGAAAAAAAACAAGTCTATCTTAAAAAACTGGAAGAATACAATTTGAAACTGGAATCTGTATATGAATAGTTCAATAATTCATTCTGTCAGGGATAACCCCCCTGACACCGCCCCTGGGACAAGGAGTATCATTTTCCCTTCTGGGAATTAAATGAATATGGGTGTGAAAGATTGTCTGGCCGGCTGTTTCACCGCAGTTTACCCCTATATTAAAGCCCGTAACCAAGGGATCATTTTCCATTATCTTCTTTCGTAATCTTGTAATCAATGTATGGGCATCCCTTCGTTCTTCAGCTGTAAGGTCAAAATAGGTTTCACAATGGCGCCGGGGAATGATGAGCACATGGCCCTCACTCACAGGGGATGTGTCTGGTATTGCATATACGCTGCCTTGTTCGCCTGCCAAATTTGATGGGTTTATCTTACAAAAAAGACAGCATGTAAGGGTTGGATTTGAATTCATGGATCGTATTTTCCTTTTGAAATCTTATGAATACATAACACAAGTCTTTTTTTATGCATAGGCAAACTTATTGCAGATAGGGATTTGGGTTTGAATTTCAGAACATAGGAGAAGCTCTGGGAAATATTTTGAAAAAACAATAAATTTAATAAAAAACAACGAAAATCACCCCCTTTGGGTCTTTAAATTTTCATGAATTTGGTATACAATTTGTATTTTATTTGTATTATTTGAAAACTAAAGATTAATCAACAACAACCAGGAGGAAAATAAACATGAAATTCGGATCCGTTGATGAAGTACTAAGCTTTGCCATTGACAGAGAAAAAGAGGCAGTTGAATTTTATGCATCTTTAGCCAAAGAGGCAACCCGCACTTCACTTAAGGAAACTTTTGTAAAGTTTTCAAAGGAAGAAGAAAAACATGTTGCTCTTTTATCTGATATTTCCGGCAATAAGGAAAAAATTGATTCCTATGAATTCAAGGAAATAACTGATCTTAAAATTAGCGATTACATGGTAAAAAAAGACTATGAAGAAGGCATGCCCATGCCTGAAATTTTGAAAATTGCCATGAAAAAAGAGGAAATAGCAGTTAAACTCTATACAGATCTTGGCGGGCAGTCAGATAATGCAGATGCAAAAAAAGTATTTAATATTCTTGTCCAGGAAGAAGGTAAACATAAATTTGTCCTTGAATCAATGTATGACGATTATCTTGCCGACCAGGATAATTAATCATTCAAAAAATCTGGCAATTAATCGGTAAATTAATTTTACGATTACTACGAATAAATAATCTTTGATTGTTTGTTTTCATAAACAAGGGAATTGATTGTTTTTTCAATTCCCTGTGATTTATACAAAAAATCACCTGAGACACCCGGTCCGGACCTATGCTGTCAATCCAAAAGGAGGGCAGCTCAACAGAGAACCTTTATATCAGACAATGGGTGATATTGACGATGATGTGGACATGGCTGTCATTGCAGTGCGAGCTGAATTTGTTCCCCGGGTGATTGAGCAATGTATTCACAAAGGTGTAAAAGGAGCAGTTATTATTTCAGGAGGATTTTCCGAATCTGGAAATCATGATTTACAGCAACGGGTGGTTGATATTGCCAGAGAAGCTGATTTTCCTTTTGTGGGTCCCAATTGCCTGGGCATATATGCACCGGATATTGTGGACACTTTTTTTCTTCCTGGAGAACGGATTATCCGGCCCAAAAAAGGCAATATAGGATTTGTCTCCCAGAGCGGAGGGGTTCTGGTTGATCAGATGGTCAAATTTTCAGGCCAGGGCATTGGTGTTTCTCTTGCAGTGAGCATAGGCAACAAGGCATTTCTCAGGGAAACGGATATGATTGACTGGTTTGAAAAAGATCTTCAAACCCGGGTTATTGCCTTCTATATTGAAGGGTTTGAAGCCAGGGAAGGCCGGGAATTTATAAAACAGGCTGAAGTCTGTTCTAAACCCATAATTGTATTAAAGGCTGGCAAGAGCATGAAAGGCATTGAAGCGGTTTCCAGCCATACAGCGTCCCTGGCCGGAGACTATAGAACTTTTTCCGAGGTCATGAAACAGCATTGTGTTGCCGAGGCTGAAAATGAATATGAACTGACCTCTTTTTGTGAATCCTTAAGCTGCTATCCCAAGGGTATCCATGGAAATGTGGGCATTGTTTCCCTGAGCGGTGGTCATGGGGTTATGGCTGCCGATGCCTGTAGCGCCCAGGGAATGAATATCCCCGGTATTTCTCCTGAAACCGTAAAAAATATCCGGGGAAAGCTTTCTTCGGAAATCATGGAGATTGCAACTTTGAGCAATCCATTGGATCTTACCGGCTCCTGTGTGGACTGCGATATCATGACATCTGTGCGATATCTGGCCAGGGATGAAAATATTGATTGCATACTTGCATTGCTTCTGCCCTATTCACCGGGCATCTCTGCGGATATCGGGGCAAGTCTGAGCCAGGTGGCCAGGAATGAGGGCAAGCCCATGATTGCCTATGTGCCCAATGAAGATAAATATAAAATAATCATCGAAGGGTTTGAATTAAACAATATCCCAGTGGCATCTTCCGTGGAAGGTGCCGTGCTTATGGCAAAGGCATTAAATAGGTGCAGACCATGTTAAGCGAATCAGAGTTAAGAAAATTAGAGTTAAGAAAATCTAAAACAGGCAGATTAAAAATAAATAAACCTGTTTTAAAAAAATCACAGAGAAAAATTATTGAAAATTCAAGGCCATTGGGCAGGGTGCTGGAGCCTGATGCCAAAAAAATATTATCAGACCAGGGTTTTGATATTCCCGGCTTTGTTCTGACCGATTCCCTGGAAACTGCCCGGAATTTTTTAAATAAATCAGCCGGGCCTGTGGTGGCCAAGGCCGTGTCAAAAAAGATCCTTCATAAAACTGAATTTCAGGCTGTTGTCACGGGTATAATGGAGGCAAAAACCCTTGAAAAACAGATGGAAAGACTTAAAATCCTTGATGGCTGTGAAAATATACTGGTGGAGGAGATGGTCTCAGGCCTTGAAATCATAATCGGTGCAAAAAATGATTTCCAGTTTGGGCCTGTGGTTGTTCTGGGTATTGGCGGGACATTGGTTGAACTCTATAATGATACAGCCATCCGCATGGCTCCCTTGAAATTTGCAGATGTTTATTCCATGGTAGATTCCCTTAAAGCCGGACAGGTATTTACTGGTTACCGGGGTAAATCAGGGGTTAACATGGAAGTGCTGGCAGATCTTATTGTAAAATTTTCTCATTTTATCATGGACCTGGAATCGGATTTTGAATCCATTGACCTGAATCCTGTCATCTGTACCCAGGACAAATGTGTTATTGCCGATGCCAGGATTATGCTCAAAAAGCAGGAATTATAATTTGACTTTTATCCATTATTTTATTTTTTAAAGAATCTGAATATTATTATTTATGAATAGACAAAAAAAAGAGATCAAACTCATTTCCTGGAATGTAAATGGCCTGCGGGCTGTATTGAAAAAAGAGTTTTTCGCCTCCGTTAAAACCATGGACCCGGATATTCTGATGCTCCAGGAAACCAAGCTTCAGGAAGACCAGCGCACCCGGGAAATGATTGATTTCCCCCCCTTTGAATCATTCTGGGCCTACTCAACAGTGAAAAAAGGGTATAGCGGGACAATGGCCTATTCAAGGCTGAAACCTGAAAAAGTGATCATTGATTTTAAAAATCCAAGGTTTGACAAAGAAGGCAGGGTAATCCAGATGGATTTTAAGGCTTTTACCCTGTTCAATATCTATTTTCCCAATGGGCAGATGAGTGAGGAAAGGCTCCAGTATAAACTGGATTTTTACGACTGGTTTTTAGATTATGCCCAGGGATTACGGGACCAGGAAAAGAGCCTTATAATTACAGGCGACTTTAATACGGCCCACAACGATATTGACCTGAAAAATCCCAAACCCAATTCAAAACGGTCAGGGTTTCTGCGCATTGAAAGGGATGTTCTGGACAGGATGCTTGGGATGGGATATGTGGATACTTTTCGTTATCTCCATCCTGAAACCATAAAATATTCCTGGTGGTCCTATCGGTTTAATGCCAGGAAAAATAATGCAGGATGGCGCATTGACTATTTTTTCGTGACCCGGGATCTTATGGATAAAGGCATGATAAAACAGGCCCTTATCCATAATGATATTTTTGGATCGGATCATTGTCCCATAGAACTGGTTATTGAGGTCCCCCAGACATAGGTATCTCCGGTATGAATATATTTACATACGGAACACTGCCATTTTTTCATATTAATTTTTCTTAATTTAAAATTTAGCGCTCAGCAATATCAGTATAGGCACATTCATCAGGTCCGCAATAATCACCCACATAGGTGGCTCCAGGCCTGTAAAGGGATGGTTTTGGTGCTGCCATGGCAAATTGTTCCTCAATGACATGGGCAGTCCATCCACTGACCCTGGACAGGGCAAATAATGGGGAAAACAGGTCTATAGCAATTCCCATGGAATAAAAAAGGGAGGCTGAATAAAAATCCACATTACAAAAAATTTCCCTTTGCTTCAGGTTTTTAAAAGCAGCCTTTCCCTGCATTTCCAATTCCATGGACAGCTCGTACCATAGTGTATTTCCGGACAACTCTCCCATTCGTCTGCTCATGGGTGCCAGGATAATGGCCCTTGGGTCATCGGTCTGATAGACAGCATGACCAAGTCCCATTATAAGGCCGCCTGAATCAAGAATGGTTTTAATATAATTATCAATTTTATCACTGGAACCTATCTCTTTCAGCATTTTCATTACCCTTACATTGGCACCGCCGTGGAGGGCGCCTGAAAGGGAACCAATGGCTGCTGATATGGCAGCATAAATATGGGCTTTTGTGGAAGCCACCTGTCTTGCTGTAAATGTGGAAGCATTAAAAGAGTGCTCTGCATGGAGGACCAGGCTTGTATCAAAAAAATGGACAACCTCCTCATTTGATTCTCTACCATTCAGCATATATAGAAAATTTGCTGCGTGGTTCAGGTTATTATCAGGGGCAACCGGTTCTTTCCCGTTGCGGATACGATCCCAGGCAGCAATAATAGTGGCAATCCCGGCAATGAGGTTTTCTGCACTGTACAGAGTGTTTTCCATTCCTGGTTTCCCCACATTGACATCGGTTTGTATGAGCATGGGAGTTGCCATCTGCAGGACATCCATGGGGTCCATGTCTTGGGGTAAAAGTTTTAAAAAAGAGAGCAGGTTATCAGGAATCCGGCGTTTGCTTTTCAGGCTCAGATCAAAATTTTCCAATTCCTTTTTTAAAGGCAGCCTTTCATAGAGAAGAAGGAAACAAGTCTCTTCAAAAGTTGTCTTTTCAGCAAGGTCTTCTATTAAATAACCCCTGTAAATGAGTTTGCCTTGCTTACCCTGGACATCACAAATTTTGGAACTTGCAACCTCAATACCCCTGAGGCCAGTATTTAAGACAGGAGTGCATTCGTTCATGATTATCTCCTTAAAAATTTAAAATATTTTTTCAGGGGGCCTTCTTTCCGGAACATAATGGGATTCCATTTCATTTTTATTCATGGCGGCTGATACATACAGACCGCAATAGCAGGCCCCGAATTCTTTTAAATCCTCTTCCCTGTACTCACATGGGCAGAGAATATCCTTGTCTTTCTCCTTGTCCCCGCAGGCCAGACGACATGGACAGGCCATATACCCGTATCGGTCTTTATTTAATAAAAGAGATTCTAAAAGTTCAAATACCAGATCCTTGTCCTTATTAAAATAAATATCCCTGGCTTCCTGGGATTTTTTTAAGGCTTCATACAGCTGTTCAACTTTCATTTTTAATCCCCAATGCATCTTTTATTTGTTTTTCCTTGTAACCAACAATAACAATTTCATTGATTTTTATGGTGGGAAAGGAACACCTGGGATTCAACTCTTTGATGTCCGCCAGAATAGCTTTTCTTTCCTCTCCCTCAAGATCATCCACTTCTATATAATCATATTCAACATTACATTTGAAAAAGAGTTTTTTGGTTGATTTGCAATGGCTGCATGTGCTCAATGCATAAAGTGTAGGTTTTTCCGTTGCCATTATTACCTCCTCAATTTAACTATTCTTTTGAAATTTATTTTGTTAATCTGTATATTCAATTTGAATGACCATTTTCATATTCCATTTCCATTTGATTTGCATATTCCATGCCCTTCAGGCAAGTTTACACTCGTGCTTTGGGATTTTCCAGGATTTTTTTAAAAAATTAAAAATGGTCTGATTTTTGCTTTTGTTTTATTTAAAAAAAGTGTTAGTGTTCCTAGTTGATAACCCTTGTTTAAATTTAAAGGAGAAAATGAATGAGCCCCTGGTATTGTTCTGTCTGCCATTCTGAGTTTACAACAAAAGAAAAGCCTGTGGTTTGCGGTATCTGTCAATCTGATGTTCGCATGATCATGGATACATCATTAAAGCCAAAGAATCTGGAAGAGGTCAGGGATGCTGCCAGAAAAAAAATGAAAGGCATATGTGCGGTCTATCCATCCTGTGATGGGAATCTGGATAAAATCTGCCAGCGGGAAAGCTATGGAAAACCCATTGGTCTGGGTGGAGCTGGCAAAGGGTTGTCCTTTAAAGCAAATGCCTTGGCCCTTGACGATATCAAGTTTAATATGTCTGTGGTGGGGGAACATTTTATACCAGATACCCATTGTTCCTTTCTGGGTCTTGATCTTGAGTTTCCAGTTCTGGCATCCTCCACCGCAGGTGCCCAGAAATATAATGATGCCATTGATGAGACCACATTCTGTAAGTCAGTGCTTCTAGGTTCCAAAGAGGCCGGTACCATTGGAATGCGTGGAGATACCTGGTTTTATACTATGGAAAATCATCCTTCTCTCCAGGCCATGGAAGCCCTTGATGGATATGGTATTCCAATTTTCAAGCCCAGGGCCCAGGATGTACTAAAACAATTTATAGAAAAAGCTGAATCCCATGGGTGCAGGGCTGTGGGAGTTGACCTTGACGGTGCCGGCTCTACCATAATGGCTCGCCATAACCAGCCGGTATTTAAAAAATCAATGGCAGATATTAAGGAACTGGTGGAGTTTTCATCCCTGCCATTTATTGCCAAGGGGATCATGAGGCCTGATGAGGCCCAGCAATGTGTGGATGCAGGTGTCTCTGTCATTGCTGTTTCCAATCACGGGGGAAGAGTCCTTGATTCCACACCGGGAACTGCCCAGGTCCTGCCCCTGATTCGGAATCAGGTTGGAGATTCTATTACCATAACAGTGGATGGTGGAGTTAGAACCGGGTATGATGTATTAAAAATGCTTGCCCTTGGGGCTGATGCAGTACTCCTGGGACGGGATATCATCCGTGCAGCAGTGGGGGGTGGAACCCTGGGGGTCAGGCTTCATCTGGAACATATAAAACAGACCTTGAAAAAAGCCATGTTCATGACCGGGACAGAGAATATTAAAATGGCCAATTCAAATATTTTATTTTAAGGATTACACTGCAGGTAAAATTCGTATCCAGGAAAGGTTTAACGCAAATTAATAAGGGGGAAAAATGGGAAAAGTTTTAATTGTTTATGCAACAAGATCTGAGGAAACAGCGGGAATAGCTAATCTTATTGGAGAGGGTGTGCGAATTTCAGGACACGAGGCAGAAGTAAAGAAAATAAACAATATTAAAAATGAAGAAGATTTAAAGGGATATGATGCCTATGTATTTGGATCTGCAACCTACCATGGTGAAATGATCACCTCCATGAAGCAGTTGCTGTTTATTGGGGAGAGAGCTGAATTAAAAGAAAAACCAGGTGGTGCATTCGGCGCCTATGGCTGGAGTGGAGAAGCTGCGGGCAGGATTTTCGATACCATGGACAATATCTATGGAATGAAAATGGTCCAGGGAGGCCCTTTGATGCTGAAAGCAAGCTGGGTGGAAGGCGGAATAAAGGCTGCCCAGGAATATGGAAAAAATATTGCAGCAATGATCTAGGGGATTATTATGTTTGACTCTGTTATCCTGGCCTGTGCTTCATGCAAGGCCAAAAACCGCATTCCCATTTCCAGGATCAAGGATGGGGCAAAATGCGGAAAATGCGGGGCAGTACTACCCATGGAAGATCTGGGAAAGGTTTTTTCCATTAGCGATGCCACCTTTGAACGTGAAGTCATGGGGTCTGGACTTCCTGTCCTGGTGGACTGCTGGGCGCCCTGGTGCGGGCCCTGCCGGGCCATGGCCCCTGTGCTGGATGACCTGGCCAGAAAATATCAGGCACAGGTTAAAATAGTAAAGCTTAATGTGGATGAAAATCCAGTGACAGGATCAAGGTTTTCCATTTCAAGTATACCCACCATGCTCCTTGTAAAGAACGGTCAGGTAAGGGATACCCTGGTGGGAGCTTTGCCCAGAGAACAAATGGAAGCGGCCATTGAGCGAATTATATGAAATAGAAAATCCAGGTTTTATTCAATGGCTGAAAGATAATTAATTGTTTACAAACATGAAAAAACATAATATCGGTATGTATGATCGGTATTCTCCATTTCTGGGTTTTCTTGAACAAGAATTCATGGATGCCAGTGACAGGCTGCCCCTAAAATTTTCCCATGGGGAGGGATTTTCATCCCTTGAATGTGATCTGGGACCATCATCGTATCAAGGCTGTGATCGACTGGGAATTTTTAGGTTTTAAACCGGATATATATGATTTGGCCAACCTTGTGGGCTGCGCTGGAATTGAAAATCCCGAAGGGTTTGGCATGCCCATGGTTATAACCTTTTTACGTGAAATCCGGGCTGCAAAAATTATCAGTTCTCAAGGATGGCAATATTTCCCAGAGTATATCCTTGCATTACGATTTGCCTGGCTGTCTGAGTGGCTCAGGAAAAAGGACCAGGAAATGCTGGAAATGGAAGCCGCATTTATGGATATTCTTATAAAAAACATAAAAGACCTTAGATATATCTGGGAAATTGGATAGGATTGGCTGCCTTGGACCTTTTTAACAGTGATATATGTTTATAGTATTTTATGGGGACATATTTGTATCAGACTTACTGAGTCATTGATACGATTTACTGAGACATGTCTGTGTCTTAAACCGCGATATTTTAAAAAAAATATCGAAAAGATTTGGAAATCAATGGATTTTTTATTTTTACGAAATAATTATACCCTGGTATGATGCTTGCTCTAATACATCCCAAGAAGAAGACTTCTAATCCAGGAGGGATACAAATGTCGAAAAGTTTCAGTTAAGGCTAAAGACAAAACAGAGCCAGGGTATGTCTGGAAATTTTTACGGGGCTTTGAAATCCAAAAATGAGATATATTACCAAATGGCATCTCTTTTCAAAGAAGTGACTAAAAATGAAAAACAATTTGCATCTCAATGGATGAATTTTATTCTTAAATCAGATTCTTCAAATATCCCTGGTAAATTTTTTATAAATAATTTATAAAATTAGTGATCCCAGTATCAACAATTTCTCCGGGTAATATAAAATTTAATCAATAAACTAAAAAAAGGAGCGAATCAAATGGCAGACAAAATGGGTATTTACAAATGTGGTAAATGTGGGAATATCGTACAGGTACTTCATGGTGAAAAACCTCCGGTAATGTGCTGCGGCGATCCAATGGATAAACTTGTTGAAAATACAGTTGATGCAGCCAAGGAAAAACATGTGCCTGTGATTGAGAAAGTGGATGGAGGCTATCTTGTAAAAGTGGGCAGTGTTGCCCATCCCATGGGTGAGGATCACTGGATCGAATGGATTGAACTTGTAAGCTGTGAAGGGAGCTATGTTCAACGCGTGATGCTGACCCCGGATAGTGTTCCTGAAGCCACATTTAAAACAGACACTGACGACGTTTATGCCTTGGCCTATTGCAATCTCCACGGTCTTTGGAAATCCTGATTCTTTCAGCTGTTAAAAATATTATAAAAGCCCACAAGTTCTCAAAAGAAATTGTGGGCTTTTATATTCACTATATTGAATCTGGTTTATTCTAATCCAACAAGCTTTGCAGCCAGCATTTTAATATGGCTCATCTCTTCCTTGATAATATCGTCAATTTTTGAGCTGCCCATTTTTTCAGATACCAGTTCCTTCATTCCAAGATAAAAGGCTATGGAGTCTTTTTCTGCTGTAATGGCAGAGGCAAGAATGCCCTTAATACTGGTTTCAGGCTGTTGTTTTTCAAAGAACACCCTGGTGTCGGCAAGGGCCTTTAAGTAAAGGGCATTTTCATCATTTGGGTCAAAGGTCGCTGTCAGGGTGTTTTCAGATGTAAGATCCTTTTGCATTTCAGCAAAGGTTTGCTCATGACTGTCTTCCATGTCTGCAAGCCCAAGAAGAAATTGCTTGTGCCTATCCTCATCCACTCGGTTTGCTGATTCCCTGTAAAATTCAGCACCGTTTATTTCAATCTGTTTTGCCATTTCAAATATATCGTTTGCATTGAACTCGCTGGCCATTTTGTCCTCCAAATTTTATAAACCCATTTTATAAACCATAGGATATCTTTAGGATACTTTTTCTTTGAGTGTCTCTGCCAGCTTTACACCAAGATCAAAGCATTTTTGCAGATCAGCTTCATCTGGTACATATTGAACTTTAACACCAGGATCAATAATATCCATTTTCATCTCTTCAAACTCTTTGTTCAATATCTTAACAGCCTCACCGCTCCAACCATAGGATCCAAAGGCAGTTGCAATTTTATTCTGGGGTCGAAGACCCTTTATATAGGTCATGACATCTGCAATCACAGGAAAAATGCTATTGTTCAGGGTGGGGGACCCCACGGCAATTGCTCCTGCATCAAGCAATTCAGTGATAATGTCACTTCTATGCCACTTCCGGGTATTCATCAGCCTTACATTAACATCCTGGGATTCGATTCCACTGGTAATGGCTCTGGCCATTTTGGTGGTGCTGTCCCACATGGAATCAAAAATTACTACCGCTTTTTTTGTTGGTGCCTGTTTGGACCACACATCATAGGCTTTAATGATTTTAGACGGATTGCTGCGCCATAATATACCATGGTCCGGGCAGATCAGGTTGATTTTCAAGTTCATCTTTGCCACGTCTTTTAGCAAAGCCTGGACCCTTGGAGAAAAATGCAGCAGGATGTTGGCATAATATTTTCTCGCATGGGGCATGATCTCATCCCCGATTTCGTCATCAAAAAACATGTCGCCGCAATAATGCTGGCCAAAGGCATCACTTGAAAAGAGAATGGCCTCCTTTGCAAGGTAGGTAAACATGCTGTCAGGCCAGTGGAGCATTTTTGTATCTAGAAAGGAAAAAGTCCTATCTCCCAGTTTAAGTTCATCCCCTGTACCCACCACCTTAAAATTAAATTCACGATTAAAATGATTTTTCAGGGTTTGGGCCCCCATTTTTGAACAATATATGGGTTTGTCTTTTCCAATTTTATGCATTATTTTTGGAATTGACCCGGAATGGTCCATTTCAGAATGGTTGCTGATGACGACATCAATTAGCTTTGGATCAATTATTCTGCTGATATTATCCAGCAGTTCATCGCCAAAGCTGGCTTTGACCGTGTCAATGAGAATATTTTTTTCACCCAACACTAAAAATGCATTATAGGTGGTACCCTCATAGGTGGAATATCCGTGAAAATCACGGATATCCCAGTCTCTGCAGCCGACAGAATATATCCCATCTGCTATTTCAATGGGTTTATACATGCATCTACCTCTCTAAATTTAGTCATTTATTGTCCTCCAAAAAAATAAGAATTAATAAATTATCTTATACAGATTTATTTCACTGCTAACCTAATTGTTGCAAGTAACAGTTGCAATAAATAATTTAATCTGCAAGTAACATGCCTTACAATTAGGTGTATAAGAAGTATGATAAAAAGGTATCAACTTGATTGGTATTATTATAATATACGATTTGTAAAATCAATATATCATTTGGAAGCAGTGAAGATAGCTGCAAATATGCAAAATAGATATACATAAATCAGGACATACATAAATTAAAATATATAGAAAAAAAACTATAATCAATGTATCTGTTGAAAAAATGTTTGAGTGGCATGCCAGGGAAGGAGCTATTCTCAGGCTGACTCCTCCATGGTCTCCTTTGAAGTTGATTTCCCGTACAGGCATTGGCATTGAAAAAGGGGTGCAGGTTAAATTCAGGATGGACCTGTTCAAAATTCCCATGACCTGGGAGGCTGAACATATAGAGTATCAGGAAAATACCATGTTCAAGGACCATCAGACAAAGGGGCCTTTTGCAAAATGGGAGCATACACATTTGTTCCATGATCAAGGTAGAAATGACCAAGGTAAAAATGGCCAAGGAAAAAAAAGTTCTGTCATGGAGGATCAGGTGGCTTTTAAACTGCCCCTGGGTTTTCTCAGTCTTCCCTTTTACGGTTATGTCCTGAAAGAATTGGCACGGGTTTTTGATTACCGCCATCGAGTTCTAAAATATGATCTGGAACACAGATTGGAAAATAACTCAGAGCCTGGAGCAGGTAAGGCCAGAAAACAACGGATCCTTATTTCCGGGGCCAGCGGCAGCATAGGCTCCATTCTTGTTCCTTTTTTAAGAACCTGCGGCCATGAGGTTGTCCGCCTGGTTCGTAAATCATCAAATCTTGAAAACGATGAGCTTTTCTGGGACCCTTACAATAATATTCTGGACATGGAAAAAGCCGGTTCCATTGATGCTGTTATCAATCTTAACGGCGCTGATATCTCCCGGGGCAGATGGAGCATGAAAAAAAGACAATTAATTGTTGATTCAAGGGTAAAACCCACAATGGTTTTGGTGGAAAAAATGAAGCAGATGGCTGTTCCCCCCTCGGTTTTTATTTCCTCCTCGGCCATTGGCCTGTATGGTGAAGGGCAGAACAGGGTGCTGACGGAAAAAGACCCAAAGGGCGACTCATTTATTTCCAGGGTTTGTGACCAATGGGAAAAAGCCTCTTTTGATGCACAAAAAGCAGGTATCAGGACCATTCAATTGCGCATTGGCGTGGTGCTGACTCCTTCTGGAGGTGCCCTGAAAAGAATGCTGCTGCCATTCAGTCTTGGGCTTGGCACAAGGCTTTCCAAGGGCAGTCAATACATGAGCTGGATAAGTATGGACGATGCCCTGGGCGGCATCCTCCATATTTTGAAAAATCAGGATGTTGAAGGAGCAGTCAATTTGACTGCCCCCAATCCGGTGACCAATAAAATGTTTACTAAAATCCTGGGCCGGGTGATGTCACGGCCAGCCCCTTTTGTGCTTCCCAGATGGATGGCAATTGGTCTATGGGGAGATATGGGAAAGGAAACACTTTTGACCAGTGCCAGGGTAATCCCTGAAAAACTTTTGAAAAGTGGATTTTCCTTTGAACATAACAAAATAGAGCCTGCCTTGAAAGATATGCTGGGCAGATAAATTAATCCAATAAGCAAACTAACCAAGATAATGGAAATATGAATGAATATTAAATTAAAATTATTGTTTTCTTTTCTGATGATCATGGCCCTGGCCCTGGGGTTTATCAATATTTATTTTCCTGTTGCAAATTACAGCTTTGAGCGGCTCCATATTTTTTTGTTTAATCTGTGCACAGGGGGATCTATTTTGCTCTATTATACCCAGGGAAGGGTAAAGGTTTCCAAGACAGTGCGCCTTTTTTTCCTGAGTTCTCTTATTTATGCTTTTTCAGCATTTTTCAAGTTCTACCCTCTCACCATCCTGGTTTCCTTACCCCTGTTTATCCTGGTTGAAAAGATCAGGATTCAGAAATTTTCTCTTTTTCCTGTTCTGTTTTTTCAAAAAAAAGCCCATGTGTCTGATAAATTTCACCAGGCATCACTTCTATGCCTCTCCATAGGCATCCTCATGGCCTCCATGGTAATTTTAAACAATGAATACCTGAAATGGGTCTACATGGAAAAATTGACTTTAAATACTTTTTTCCTGGGTTTTTCTTTCCCCTTGTCCTTAATCACCCTTTCCCTTGTATTTTCAATGCTGCAAAAAGTTGAAATCTCCAGCAGAAAAATGTTGATGGAAATTTCTTTCTGGACCATTACCCTGGGAGTTATAATCTTTTTTATTTTTATCCTCTTTGAAAAATTTATTCCCCAGATATTTGTCACTGTTGCCCTGTTTATGGCTGTTGTTCTGGTTTTTTATCTTTATTCGGCCTTTGCAGAGAAAATTCAGCAGAAATTGTTTCTAACCTCTGGTATTGGATTTCTGATTTTTACAGCTGTTACAGGCATTGCCTATATATTCCTTCAAATGTCCGAGGGGTATGATCATGAAAAAACCAAATGGCTGCTTCATATCCATGTGTTTTCCTCACTTTACGGGTGGAATCTCTGTGGGTTATCCATAATTTGCCGGTTTGACGATTTTCCCATTAAACTTCATTCCCCCTCCGTGATTTTCATCCATTGGCTCACTGCAATTGTCCTGGCTCCCCTTGGGGTTTTTTATGGCTGGTTTGCTCTTCTGGCCATTGCAGGATATGCTTTTATCACCATCACCCTGTTTTTCAGCAGTAATTATGGAAAAAAGGCTGTTATATGAGCACTAGAGAGAAAATAAAGCGGTTTTTAGATCTGTTCAACAAGGGGTCAAAGGTGCTGGTGGTGATTAATGCTGATCCAGATGCCATTGCCAGCGCCATGGCAGTAAAACGCATACTATGGCGGAAGGTGTCAGAGGTGGTAATTGCCCATTTCAATACGATTACCAGGCCTGATAACCTGGCCATGATTGAATATGCAGAATCCGGCCTTGTATCCCTGGATTCCATTGAAAAAATAAACCATGATAAATTTGTGATTATAGATTCCCAGCCAGATCATAGCGAGCATTTTTCAGGATTTACCTATGATGCTATTATTGATCATCACCCTTTATCCTGTGATGAGGCAGCATATGTGGATATCAGGCCCGGGTACGGTGCCTGTTCCACCATCATGACCGAATACCTCAAGGCAATGAAGCTCAAGCCTTCTGCAAAACTTGCAGCAGCCCTGATGCTGGGAATTAAAACTGACACTGCTGATTTTACCCGGGAGGCTACTTTAAAGGATATCCTCGCATTCCAGCATCTATACAAATTTGCTGATATGAATATTGTGACAAAGGTTGAAAGGGCTTTGATGACTGAGGACGACCTGGATTTTTTAAGCAATGCCATAAAAAAAAGAAAAATAATAAATAACCGGGCTTTTTTCCATGCAGGAATTATTTCCAAACCCGATGAATTGGTTATTATAGCGGATTTCTTTTTATCCATAGCCAGGGTCAATTGGAGCATTATTTCAGGAGTGATGGGGAAAAAGCTTATTATTATCCTCCGCAATGACGGGCTTAGAAAAGGTGCTGGCAATACAGCCAAAGAGGCTTTTGAAAAGTTTGGATCTGCCGGGGGGCACAAGACCATGGCCAGGGCTGAGCTGGAATTAAAACTCATTCGCCAGGAGATAAAAAAAGTGAATCAAAAAGCTCTTTCCCATTGGATTATCTGCCAGATTGAAAAAGCAGGCGGAAAAAAAATTGAATAAAAATGAAAAATTTCAATAACAAGGATACATAGATGATGAAAAGCGAATACTGGAACCCGCTTCTGGAAACCCTGCCTCTGGAAAAACTTAAACAGCTTCAACTAAAAAAATTCCAGAGGATATTTGCCTGGGCCTATGATCATTCAAAGTTCCACAGGTTTCTCTATAATAAGACAGGGATCGCCCCCGGAGATATTCGATCCCTGTCTGATATCAAACATGTGCCAAAGGTTGAAAAATCCATGATGAGAGATATCCAGAACAAAGATCCTTTTCCCTATGGGGATGCCCTTTGTGTCCCCTTGGAAGAGGTGTCGGCCTTTCGTCAGACAAGTGGTACAACTGGGCAGCCTGTGTATCAGCCCGATACATGGCAGGACTGGGAATGGTGGTCTGAGTGCTGGTCCTATGTACTCTGGTCCCAGGGATACCGGCCCGGAGATCGTGTATTCCTTCCCTTTGGATATAATATCTTTGTGGCATTCTGGGCCGGCCATTATGCCGCAGAAAAACTGGGCTGTGAAGTGGTCCCCGGCGGAGTGCTGGATACCCAGGCCCGCATTTTAAAGATTCAGGAATTAAGGGCCACGGCAATGATGGCTACCCCAACCTATGTCCTGAGAATGGCTGAGGTGGCAAAACATAAAATGGGGATTCATCCATCAAGTCTTCCCATTAATAAAATCACCTGTGCCGGAGAACCCGGAGCCGGTATTCCTGCCACAAAGAAAAGAATTGAAGAAATTTTTGATGCCAAAGTTTATGATCATTCAGGGGCAACTGAAATAGGTGCCTGGTCCTATGAATGCAGCCACCAGCCCTTTGGGATGCATGTTAATGAGGCCATGTTTTTAGTGGAAATTGAAGATTTTGAGACAGGTGAAATCATTGAAGAACCTGGGAAACAGGGAAAGATGGTGATCACGGCCCTGGATCGTATGGCCCAGCCCTGTATCCGTTTTGATTCAAAAGATGTGATTGAGTGGGATAAAGACCCCTGTACCTGCGGCCGTACTTTTCGGATAATCAGGGGAGGGGTTATTGGACGGGCAGATGATATTACAAAGGTAAAAGGTGTACTTCTGAGCCCGGGAGCCATAGAAGAGGTCGTCAGGTCATTTGACGGCCTTGGGGATGAGTATGAGGTGACAGTGGACAGACCCGGGGATGTGGATCATATTTTACTCAAGGTGGAACTTTTGACCGGAGTTTCAAGATCTGAAATTGAACCCCGTTTGCGGGACCAACTCAGACTCAAGACAAATCTTGGATATGAGATTGAATTTTTCGGGTACAACAGCCTGCCAAGGTATAAATTAAAAGCCAAACGTTTCAAGGATCTAAGGAAAAAATAAATAATAAATAGTAAAGGCCGGCCATGGATAAATTAATGAAAACCCAGCAACCAATTCCATTGGATAGTCTAATGGATATGAATGAAAAAATCTTGCAGATAAAAAATCTTGCCCGTGATCTTGAGTCCGGGGCAGGGCAGTTTCCCGGCATAGAGAAAAATGCAAAAAGGATATTAGCATCCATTAAAATGATGGAATTTAACCTTTGCGATGCAATGTCCTTTGATATAATAGACCCATGAAAATCCATGCCGGTAAAGGCAATACAGGTGAGAAATCCACAGTCCCTGCAATTGGTTCGGGGTAGAATCTTTGCGTACAGGTCAACAACGGACAGAGCCATTTTTCCTCCATTAAAAATGCCGGACATGAAAAACTGTCCGGCATTTGATTGACAATGAATTAAAGGAATCTAACCCTTGATGGGATTATTCCTTGTCAAATTCTTCTTTGGATGCGCCGCAGATGGGACAGCACCAATCTTCTGGAAGATCTTCAAAACTTGTTCCAGGATCAATGTCATTGTCAGGGTCGCCTTCTGCAGGGTCATAAACATAACCACAGGGTCCGCATACGTATTTGTCCATTTTAAAACTCCTTATTCTTAGTGGTTTATAATATACTTCTTATCATAACTAATCAGGTTTAAAGCATAAATTAATTACAATAGCTCGGCTTTTTTAAGGGCAAATATAATTCCTTTATATGATGCCACTATCAAAACTACATAAAGTATCAAAAGTAGTGTGCTCATTATTGTGATTTCCTTAATTTAAAATTAATATGATTCTTCATCAGTTACTTCTGCTGCAGTAAGTTTCTTTGCATCCATAAGTTTCCAGACATAGATAACATAGGCAAGGACAAAAGGAATGCCAATGGCTACATAGGTCATGGTTGCCAAGGTATACATGCTGGAGGATGCATTATAAATTGTAAGACTTGCCTGCAGGTCAAGCTTTGACGGATAAAATGCAGTATTGTTGAATGCAGGGAGACATAGCACAACAAGGCCTACAAACACGGTGCCTAACCCGCTGAACCATATTCCGCAATTAGTTTTTTTGAATGAATCCGAGAGGACTCCATATAGTACAAGAATTATTCCAGCAAGCAGCAATACAAGTAAATAAGGCATGGCCAGAAGATTTGATAAATATTTAGAAGAAACTAAAGAGACCTCACCCGCATTATCTATTCCAAATCCTTTCATGAAAAGGATTGAAATAAATACATACAGCAAAAAGGGAAGAGCTATGAGAAAGCTATTCCAGGCATTCTTGCGCAGACTTGATTCAAGGTTTGGAGTTGAAGAAAAATCAATGCTGTTTAAAAGGTATAATGCGCCCAAAACCCTGGCATTAAACACAAGAAAAATTCCAAGGGAAAGGTTAAAAAGAGAAAAAGCAGCTTCAAGTCCCCTCAGGTTTATGCCTAAAAAGGAATAATCCCAGGTCACTTTGTTGTACAGGTCAAGTGTAAAATTTGAACCCGTATAAAATGTTCCCACAGCAGCACCAATGAGCAGGACGCCAACTGAGCCATTAATGAATAGAAATAATTCATAAACAGTCGATCCAAAAAGATTATTGGGTTTTTTTCGGTACTCATAGGAGACAGCCTGAATAATAAATGAAAAAAGAATAAGCATCCATACCCAATAGGCACCACCGAAACTGGTTGCATAAAATTTGGGGAATGCTGCAAACAAGGCACCGCCAAACAGGACAAGGGTTGTAAAAGGCATTTCCCATTTTCGGCCTAGGGAATTGATTACCAATGATTTTTCAAGATCAGTTTTGGCTACCTGCCACAAAAGGGTCTGGCCCCCCTGGACAAAGGTAAGAAACAAGAAAAGTGCGCCAACAATGGAACAGATGAGCCACCAAAGCTGCTGCAATGTTGCATAGTCAAGGTTTGAAATCATTTTAATGACCCTCCTCCGGTCCAATGGATATTTGTTTGAGCATGATGGATATTTCAGCAGCAAGTAAAATAGTAAATAATCCTAAAAACATAAAAAATGTAATCTGGACATTGGTTGCTGAAAGGTTTGTTGTTGACATGTGAACGGGTAAAAGCCCATTAATAGCCCAGGGCTGACGACCAACCTCTGCCACAGCCCATCCTGATTCCTGGGCCAGTAAACCAAGGAAACCGGATATCAGACCAATGGGAAGTAACCATTTTTTCTGGGTAATGGAACCTTTCAAAACATAAAAAAGGAAGGCAGCAAAAAGAATAGGAAAGAAAGAACCCAACGCCACCATGGTATGAAATGCATAGTAAGGAGTTGCAACCGGTGGAACTGCGTCTTCAGGCTTGTTGAGATATCCGTAACCCATGTATTCCTGGTTTTCCTTGAATTTTTTCAAAGAAATATCTGCTTTCTGGATATTATTTTCTTTCCTGGCCTGTTTAAATCGAGCAAGGTTATTTATTGCTGTTTGTCCTTTGGACATTTTTGATACAACACCTTCTATCCCTTGTTCTTCATTGCCATAGACAAGATCGTCAATTCCCGGGACAAAGGAATTCAGTGAACGATTTGCCAAAAGAGAAAGAAGAAAGGGGATTTCAATTTTAACGAGAAAAGGGTCCTGATCATCACCTGTCTGCTTGCTGGGGTTTAAAATACCGGCAGCCACTATGGGAGCCCTTGTCTCGCCTTTGTATAAACCTTCAATTGCAGCAAGCTTCATGGGTTGTTTCTTTGCAACCATATATGCAGATTCATCCCCCGTGAAAACCACATAACTGGAAGAAAGCAGGCCAAACACAGAGGCAACAACTATTGATTTTTTTGCCATTTGAATATGACGTCCTCTGATAAGGTACCAGCAGGAAATTGAAAGTACAAATAAGGAGGCAAATAAAAATCCGGAACTTGAGGTGTGAACAAATTTAGAAACTGCCACTGGATTAAAAACCACATCAAAAAAACTCTGCATCTCAAATCGTGCTGTTTCAGGATTAAAGGCCATGCCAACAGGATTCTGCATCCAGCCATTGGCCACAAGAATCCATACAGCGGAAAGGTTTGAACCTATGGCTACCATCCATGTGGAAATAAGATGGAATTTTTTTGAAACCCTGTTCCATCCGAAAAACATGACCGCAAAAAATGTGGCTTCAAGGAAAAATGCAAAAAGCCCTTCAATGGCAAGGGGGGCTCCAAAAATATCCCCGACTATCCATGAATAATTGGACCAGTTGGTTCCAAATTGAAATTCCAGAATAATACCTGTAGCAACACCAATGGCAAAATTAATGCCAAACAATGTCATCCAGAATCTTGTAATAGACTTCCATTCTTCGTTTCCCGTGCGCACATAGATGGATTCAAAAAAGGCGCATAAAAAAGAAAGCCCAAGTGTTAAAGGTACAAAGTATTTAAAAAAAAATCATCTTGATTGACTTTTTGAAGTATTGCTTGTGAGTTGTTCTATGACGTAATTTCCTTTTTCTTTATCGGTAGCAAATTTCGTATTGAGAAAGTTGGGAAAGAAAAAAATTTTCAGGACTACAAACATAACAAAAAGTTTTATCAGAATGATAGTCCATAGTTTTTTACCAAGGGTCATTCCCCTGAAGCCATCACGATAAAAGGTAAATATACTATTGACAACTTTGACTGGATTATTTTTTTTATCAGCTCTTAATACCATATTTATTTTTATAATACCTGAAAAGTTTGAAATCTTAAAATTAGACAGCAAATAGTATGCCATGGATTATATTATTTGATATGCCAGAAACTAAGATTCCCTGAATGTGATTAAGCGTAAACCATTTAATCAGTCTTTTCAAGGTTGTTATGTCCGGGAGAAAAAAATTAAGAAATTCTGACAGGTATTGCAACCATCTGAAATATTGTTTTCTTTGTATCGTTGAAAAACTACCAAGAAACAAAATTGTCTCAAACAAATTGAAACAAAAGTGTAACAGATTCTATCGGAGGATTTGAATGCACACTTTTAAAAAGCAAGGCCTTTTGAGTGTGTTTGAAATATTGTTGAAAGGAATGTGATAAAATTCCGGAGCAGGGTAAGTCCTGCTCCGGAATTAATATTATTGGATTAGTTTTTTTTCGTTGCTTTATTTTCCCAATCCTGTATTTCAGTTGGAATAAGTAGGGCTTGCTGGATTTCGGCAGTCGGGGATTCGATACCAAATAATTGCAATATATCGCAATTTCTTCGGCTTTGGCTTGGGCGAATTTGTACCGGGTGATCTTTGCCTCTGAAAATTCCAAAGGCATAGTAAAAAATTACGACAAATAATTTTTTTGTGGTTGGAATATATTGTTTCCATTCCCCTGTGGTTAAAAGCCAAAATACAAAAAAAGCAAATAAAATAACCCAGGACAGGCCTACAAAATTATGAACATTTACCGCTGTCTGAAACCCCATGAGCTTATAGGATCCATGAACCTCAAAACCTGTGATCAAAAGCATAATGATCATTAATCCCTGGAGCCAGTGCCAGAGACGTTCAAACCGTGTGTACATATATATTTTTGTTATTTTTTGAATCACCATATCTTATTCCTCCTTTCCGTTTCGGGTGAAAAACCGGCCTAAGCCATGGAGCATCACCCCGGCAAAGGCGCCCAGCACTGCAATCAGGCCAATTTTGTCAATAAAATTAGACCTGTCCCGCCCTGGCAGATAAATCCCGGTTATATTTGCAAGTCTTGAGTTTTTCCGGATATGGCATTCACTACAATTCAAAGCATCTTCCCTTGGTGCCACCATATGGGTAGTGGGAAATGCATATGTTGTCTCTACAAAATCGTATTCTCCGGAAAAGGGCTCACCCAGGGTTTTGTTCCCTCGTGTAATGGCATCTTTCATGTCAAAGCTAGTCCAATATCCATTTGGGCCTGACAAAAGAGGCGCAACCATCCTTTTACGAATTTTGTCATAGGGTTGTTTTCCCCTGTGGATTTTAAAGGGAGCAATCCTTGAATCTGGATCATTTTTGTTTCCCAGGGGATGGCTGATCTCGACAATGGCTGAAGGATCAATTTCATCCTTGATTCCAATATTGGCAAAAGATCCATTATACCAGAAATATTCAGGTTTGACATTTTTTTCCCATCTGAACTCCCCTTTAATGGATTTATAAGTGTGTTTTTTATAAGGCCCTTCAATATGATAGGGTTTACCATCCTTTAGATCTCCAGCCTTGGACCAGTCCCACCACATTTTTGTGGGATTAACCCTGGCAAATTCAGGAATATGGCAGGATTGACAGGCCACTTTGTCTGTATGGTCATTCAGTTTGGAATAATTTTTATGGGGCAGATTGCTGTGGCAGGATTCACAAGTTATTTTGGATGCCATATCATCATCAATCAAGCTTTTACGTTCCGCTGAAGCCGGTCTGGTATAAAGCCGACCAGCAATATTATGCTCCACTGTGGTATGGCATCTGGTACAGGCAAAATTTGCACCTTCGGCTGCCATGTGAACGTCCAGTTTCTTATTGGGCTGGGCCATTGAAGTGTCCAAATCTCCATGTTTAACTCCATCTCCGCCACCACCGTTAAAATGGCATTTCCCACAATTCTCCCGCTTGGGTAATGTGATATTATGGGTAGCATCTTTTATGCTGCCATAGATATCTTTGACTATTTCAAGGGTATCTGGATCATCATCACCTGCAAAGGCTTCAAGATCTTCGAATGCTTCCTTGAAATTAAATTTTTCAGCACCATGGCAGACCAGACAATTGACTTCGCCTTTTGTAGCGTTCCATCCGGCATGGCATTTAATGCATCCCTTATCTTCCATGTTATTGCCTGAAATACAAAAATTATTGATTGCATGGCCAGCCTTACCGTTCATGATCCCTTCTTTTTCTGAAGGCACTTTCCAGGTCCAGTGGATGGTTTTTTCAAACTGCATGGAGGCATCGGTATGGCAGGAAAGACATGCCTGGGTAATCTCATCACCTGATTTGAAATTTTTATTCAGGATTTCAGTTTTTGAATGATCTGTTGTGGTCCAGTGCTTGTCGGCCCGGACGGCCTGTTTGGCCAGTTTTATCCCCAGGGCCTCATCACCGGAGACCTGCTTTGATGCAAAAGCCATCGGTATCATTAATGTCGCAAAAATAACAACAAGGATTGCACCGAAAACTTGTTTCCGGCAATTAATTTTCATCTTTCCCATAACACCTCCATATTGAGTAAACGTGAATCCGGGTATGGCCATTTTTGACCATACCCGATATGTTATTTCTTTTATATATTTTTTTAGAAACTAGTTTATTCATTCTTTTTGATTTCATAGTATCCGTCTTTTTTGTAGTCAATGGTGGCTTCAACATAATAAACATCCAGAGCCGACCGCAAATCTTTGACCATGTAATAGGCTTCACCGCTTCTGGCTCCAGTGGAGCAGACAAATACAATGGGTTTATCAGCAGGCAGAGCCTTGATCCTGGGCTCCAGGTTTTCAACGGGAATGTTTACAGCAGTTTTAAAATGATTTTTTGCAAATTCATCTGGATCACGGGCATCAATAAGCATGACTGATTCAGGGCTGTTGGCCAGGATATCTTTAAACCGGTCAAGGTCAATGGAACCTTCCACCTCTCCTGCCTTGACAGCAACAGTAGCACCTGCTCCGCCAAATTGTTTTTTCCACTCTGGATATCCCTTTGCAAACACTGAGACGTTCTGGTAGCCCATGACAATGGCTTTTGCAGCTGATTTATGGCTCAACCGGCATTTCAAGCCGCCACAATAGAAGATAATGGGCGTGGAAAGTTCCCTTGGCAATTTGTTTTTAAATTTATCAAAATGAGCAAAAGGAATACTGATGGCTGTGGGAATATGGCCTTTATCGTATTTGGGTTTCTGGGGCCTGGCATCAACAATCAGGGTATCATTGTCTGCAATTTGCCTGGCTACCTGTTCTGCTGTAATGGAGGCATAGGCTCCTTTCTGCTTCATCCACTGGGGAAATCCCTTGGCAAAAACTTTGACATTGGTATAACCAAGGGCCTTGGCCTTTTTAGCTGATTTATGGCTTAATTTGCATTTGAGCCCGCCGCAATAATAGATTAACAGGGCATTTTTGTTTTCAGGCAGCAGATCGATTTTTTTATCAAATTCTGAAAAGGGAATGCTGACGGCTCCAGGTATATGGCTTTTTATATACTTAACCTTGTAAGGCCTGGCATCAATTATCATGACATCTTCAGCCATGGGAACCGTGACATTTGAAATAACAAAATCAGCATCTACAATTTGATCAAACATCCAGGGTTCTCTGTCTGTGCCTGCACTTGCTGTGAATGTGCCGGTCACAAGGAAAAAGCCTGCTATCATTCCCAGGATCAGGGTTCTAACCATTTTGTGTTTCATTTTGAACTCCTAAGTTATTTACAGTTAAGGGTTTCATTCGACCCTATATATATTTAATTAGCTATTCTCTTTGCTTGCTTCTCTGCCATCAGCAAGGGATGTGCCAAGAATTGAAAAGAAAAGTCAATTGAATATAAGTTATTAAGTTCAATTGGTTTTTTGGGATAATATTTTTTTCTTTCCTGGATATTGTCTGCAAGTATTGCCAAAGTGTTAATTTTATGTTAATATCCATTGTTAATGATGTTAATAATAAGGGACTAAAATGGATATAGGAGCGTATTGGCGTCACATAATTGATTCTGTTCAGGACGGGATCATCATTGTGGATGCCCAGGGGAACTTCATTGCTGCAAATTATTCTGCCCAGCTGATAACCGGGTATTCTGAAGAGCACCTTAAAGGGAAATCATGTCGCCTGCTGAATTGTACAGGGTGTAAAATCAAAGGTAAAGGTAAAGGAAAGGACTGGTGCAGTCTTTTTTCCGCAGGTCTTATCCGGGATAAAAAATGTATAATCACGGATGCCAAGAACCGGGCGGTTCCCATTGTAAAAACCGCCACGGTTTTGTTTGATGACAATGGTAAGATTGCAGGCGCTGTTGAAACTCTCAAGGATATAACGGAAAATATAAACTATAAGCATGAACTCGCATCCATAAAGAGAATTTATCAGATTGATGACGGATTTCACGGAATTATCGGACGGACACCTGTCATGCAGAACCTCTATGAGCATATTGAAAGCGTTGCTTCTCTGGATACTCCAGTCATGATTCTGGGCCAAAGCGGCACTGGAAAGGAAATGGTTGCAAAGGCCCTTCATGAAACTGGAAATCGTGCAACAAAACCCTTTATCAAGGTTAATTGTGCCGCCTTGAGCGAGAATATTCTGGAAAGTGAATTGTTCGGTCATGTAAAGGGAGCCTATACCGGGGCGGAAACAGACAGGATAGGAAGATTTGAAGCCGCACACAAGGGGACTATTTTTCTGGATGAGATCGGGGACATCCCTTTGTCGGTTCAAATAAAACTTTTAAGGGTTCTGGAAGAGAGAATGATTCAAAGGGTTGGATCAAATAAATCCATACCAATTGATGTAAGGATAATCACAGCCACTAATAAAAATCTGGAACGTCTTATTGAACAGGAAAAATTCAGGGAAGATCTTTTTTTCAGGATCAATGTATTTCCAATGATCTGTCCTGCCCTGGATCAGCGTAAAGATGATATCACCCTTATTATTCAGCATTTTATCAATATACATGCTGAAAAAACCGGGAAAAACATTTTGGGATTTACTCCTGAAGCCATGAAAATTATGGTTTCCTACCCCTGGCCAGGTAATGTCAGGGAGTTGAAAAATGCAGTGGAATATGCATTTGTTCTGGCCAAGGGAAAGAGTATCCGTTCGGAACATTTGCCGGAGAAACTGCTGAATAATAGCAGGTCTTCATCCCCGATCCAGGGAAAAATCAACAACCTGAAATCCTCAGGTGCCCTGGCTGAAGGAACCTCTGTCCTGGTGGGGCAGACGGAAAAGGAAGCGCTTATTGATGCCCTTGAACAGGCCGACGGCAACCAGACAAAGGCCGCAAAATACCTGGGTATTTCCAGAATAACTGTGTGGAAGCGAATGAAAAAGCATAATATAACCCTGAAAATCAGTTGATATCTCCAAAGGAGAAGCAGGAGGATTGCTTTAATGGAAAAGCCAATTAACATTTGCTTAACATTCAAAGGTAAATAAAAAAATGCCTTTTTGTTGAAATTAAAATTAAATCATTGTAAAGGCCCTGTTCTCAATGGATTTAAATATTCAATTTATTAAATACCAAGGCAGGGATTTTTTATTGGCATTATCTTTGCTACTAAGCTGGCTATAGAATAAAAATCAATTAAAAACTACAGTAAATTAATTGTCGGTATTTACGATTCAGACAAAGGACGTAAAATGAAAAAAGAGAATGTACTGGTAGCAGTACTCATTGTTATAGCGGTGGGAGGGATTTTGTTTTTAAACTCTTCTAAAATTCCTGAATCCGTTACAGAAGCAGCCCAGGAGTCGTTACTGGAACCGGTATCAGTAACGTTATCTTCTGCGGAAACAGGTACCATTGGCTGGAAAAATTATACTCCGGGCATGGCCATGGCTGGCAAAGAAAGCAAATCAATTTTTCTTTATTTCCATGCTGAATGGTGCACCTATTGTACAAAACTCAAACAAACCACCTTTAAGAATAAAAAGATATTGGAATATCTTGAGAATAATTTTATCAGTATCCAGGTGGATAGTGATAAAGAGAAGGCCCTTGCCCAGGAATGGAGAGTCAAAGGACTGCCCACTCTGTGGTTTCTTGAAGCCGACGGGACCCGAATCAGCAGCATTCCCGGATATCTGGATGCAACTCAATTGCTTCAGGTTTTAAGATATGTACATACCAAGAGTTATAATTCCATGGATTTTCAAGATTTTATAAAACAAGGATAACCCCTTTGCACAACAAATATTTACCGGGGAAAAGAAGGAAAATTATGACATCAAAAATTTCAAGAAGGGCCTTTTTAAAAGGCTCAATTACTGCGGCCGGATCAGTTGCAGTAACAACTGGTGTGGCAAGGGCAGCCAAATCATTGGCAAAAGAGGACATAGAACCCCTGGTCACAGTCATTGACATCAGCAAGTGCGTTGGGTGCGAAGAATGCGTCTATGCCTGCCAGGAATCCAATGCCTCAAAATTTCCAGAACCCAAAAAACCATATCCCAAAATGTATCCCTCAACCGTTCCTGTCCAGGACTGGTCAGATAAACGGGATACAACTGACCGTTTGACTCCCTATAACTGGCTTTTTATCCAGTCTGCCACAGCCAATGTCAACGGAGAAGAGATTGAACTGACCATCCCTCGAAGATGTATGCATTGTGAAAATCCACCCTGTGTCAAACTTTGTCCCTGGGGATCTGCCAAACAGGAAGACAATGGTCTCTCCCGCATTGATCCTGATATCTGCCTTGGAGGGTCCAAATGCAAGGCTGTCTGTCCCTGGCACATTCCCCAGCGGCAGACAGGAACCGGACTTTATCTGAATCTTTTGCCTGCTTTGGCCGGCAACGGGGTTATGTACAAGTGTGACCGATGTTATCAAAAGCTTGAAAAAGGTGAGAATCCAGCCTGTATTGATGCTTGCCCGGAAGATGTCCAGGTAATCGGTCCCCGGTCTAAAATGATTGAACATGCCCACGCCCTTGCAAAGGAGATGAACGGTTATATTTACGGTGAAAATGAAAATGGGGGAACCAACACCATTTATGTGTCACCTGTTCCCTTTGACCAGCTTACCTTTGAAAAAGGAGATGGAAAGCCCCACCTGGATCAGGTTGACAATAAAATGGCCAATGGAAATAATATTGCCCGGGCCATGCTTATTGCACCCCTGGCTGGTGCAGCAGCAGCATTTGGGAAATTTTATAAACAAACAAAGGAGGATGAATAATGTCTTCTGTTCATAAAGTACGAAAATTTGTATATGGAATCACCCTGTTTTTTATCACCTTGAGCGGGTTTGGCCAGATGCCGATTTTTGATCGATACCATATATCTCATATCCCAGGGCTTGGCTGGCTTGCACAGTTTTATGTCACCCACGTAATTCACTATATTTTTGCTGTGATACTAATAGCCCTGTGCGTCTACGCGGTACTGGATCTTTTCCTGGACAGAAAAGGGTTTGTCAGGTTAACGGGCTCAGGCATTTTAAAGGGTTTTTTCATCCTTGGCCTAGTGGTTACAGGCGGATTTATGGTTGTTAAAAATCTGCCGGGAGTCTATTTTTCCCATGTAATGATTTATATCCTTGACTTATCCCATATTATTCTGTGTATGGCTCTTCTTGGGGCCAGTGCCTACTCCCTTGTTAAAAGGAAAGCCTGGACCAGATAAATTCAGATCGGATAAATTTGATCCTCTTCCCCGATTTTTCATCATCGGGAAGCACTATTATACAAAAGGTCATTGAAAATCCATGATTTTCAATGACCTTTTGTAGTTTATATGCATTTTATGCTATGAGATCTGTATGGAAAATACAAATAGCAAAATACCTCCCATATTGTTGATGCTTTTCATTTTTGCAGAATCTTCCATTCCAATGGATGGGGGGCCGGACAATATTGTATTTTTAACAAATCTTGATCCTAATATTCAAAATTTACTTCATATACCTTTGTATGGAACCCTTGTTTTTTTGTGGTTAAGGTCTTTTTCTGGTTCAGGAAAAATCACAAAGCAAATGATAGTCTACAGTCTTATTATTACAATATCTTATGGCTGCCTTGATGAAATTCATCAGTCTTTTGTCAGGGGGCGCTATGGAGGGATTATGGATATTTTGCTCAATATTCTGGGTACAATATCCGGAATAATTTTTTTCTTTTATCTACAAGAAAGGAGAACAAGATGACATTGGTTGGAATAATCGGCGGATCAGGACTGGATGATCCAGATATTTTGAAAGATCCCGGGAAAATTGAAATTAAAACCCCATATGGCAATCCTTCTTCAGAACTATTGTCCGGTAAAATAAATAATGTTGACACACTTATCCTTGCCCGCCATGGGCGGCAGCATCAGTTCAGTCCAACCCAGGTGAACAACCAGGCAAATATTGATGCTCTGAAACAGGCCGGGGCTACTCATATTATTGCCACCACAGCCTGCGGCAGCCTTAAACGGGAAATTGACCGGGGTCACCTTGTTATCCCGGACCAGTTCATTGATTTTACAAGATTCCGCAAAAACACCTTTATTGATTCCTTTGAGAACGGTGCTGTTCATACGGATATGGCCCACCCCTTTGATGAAAATTTGGGAAAAGCTTTGCATGAGTCAGCAAAAACCCTGGACCTGGCAGCCCATGAAAAAGGCTGTGTAATAACCATTGAGGGCCCGCGGTTTTCCACGGTGGCAGAATCCAGGATGTTTCGTATCTGGGGGGCTGATGTGATTAATATGTCCACGGCACCGGAGGTCATGCTTGCCAATGAGGCTGGAATTCCCTACGCAGCTGTTGCCATGTCAACGGATTATGACTGCTGGAAAGAGGACGAACCACCCGTGACCTGGGATGAAATCCTTAGTGTGTTCAATCAAAATGCTGACAATGTAAAAAAACTGCTTGTAAAGACCATTGGCAGTTTAAACATATAACCAGTAACCCGTTATCAGGAGAGCAAAATACGATCATGGATTTAAAACAGACAATCAGAAGCATATCAGACTGGCCCATTAAGGGGGTTATTTTCAGGGACCTGACAACATTAATGCAAAGTTCCGGGGCATTCAGGGAATCCTGTGACATTTTGTACGACAGGTATAAGGATATGGGCATTGACAAGATTGTGGGTATTGATGCCAGGGGGTTTGTGTTTGGTGCGGTCCTTGCCTACAAGCTGGGCATAGGATTTGTGCCGGTTCGTAAAAAAGGCAAGCTGCCTTGTAAAACCATTCAGGAGACTTATACTCTTGAGTATGGGGAAGATACCCTGGAAATCCACGAAGATGCCATTAAAAAAGGTGAAAAGATCATCATTGTAGATGACCTTATTGCCACAGGCGGAACTGTGGGCGCTACTGTCAGACTGGTTGATAAACTAGGAGCTCATCTTATTGAATGTGCATTTATTGTAGAATTGCCCGATCTGAAAGGCCGGGATCAGATTCCTGGATGCAAGGTGTTTGCCATCACAGAATTTGAAGGTGAATAAACCAGGTTAAAAGGCAAAGCACAGAAAAGAGTATCTGCTAGTAATTTTTTTACCAAAGGAGATACCATGAAAAAATATATATATTTATCAGGCCATTGGTCATGTGTTTTGTCTTTACTAGTTGCATTACCTTTTTTCACCGGGTGTGTGGGAACTGGGGCACTCCGGCCCAATCCTGGACTCCTGGGGAAATATCAGGAAAGGGCATTGCCCAGGGATTATAATTATTATTATTGCGGCCGCTCCAAATTGCCCTATGCTGTTGTCGGTATTGACAAAGCACTTGAATTCAATGACAGGGTCTGGTTTAAAATTGAGTATGGGCAGGATGTATATAAAAAAATTGCTGGCTTAAGCCAGCTTCACATGGACAGCAATACACTTTATCATTCTGATATCCTGGATACTGAAGGAAAAAAAATCGGTGTCTGGTTTTCATACTACCATTCTACAACGGTCCGGGTGAATGCTGAGACCGGATTTGTGGAAGTTTTCAATCCCTATGATCCCAATGAGGACGACCAGGGAATATTTTTTAATTTTCAACATAAATCTTAACATCGGAGAGAATAATAATGGGCAATAATGGCGGAACACCAAGCAGTATTGATTTTTTGGTTGATAAAAAAAACCTCTATCGTGAAGAATCTTTCACAGATCTGAAAATAGCAAACATACGCCAGCTCTTACCGGTGCATATAAACGGATCAGAAGACAAAAGCCGAGAAGTGATTTTTCTGGGAAGTACACAACTAACCAGTCCCCAGGGTCCCATTCCCATACAGGCGCAATTGGAAGCCAACACACTTGAACAGGCCATGGACGTATTTCCAAAAGCCATGGAAGCTGAAACTAAAAAAATGATTGAACATGTGAAGCAGTTGCAGGAAAAACAAAAAAAAGAAAATAACTCCAGGATTATTATGCCGGGAGTAAATTAATTCTACAGGGGTTGAACAACCTTGCTCTACATGATCAAAAGCAATAGAATGGAATCACTCATGGATGCCCTGGTTGCAGTCCTTGAGGATGTGCCTGATGATCCAATTACTCCTGAATGGATCGGCATCCAGTCCAGGGGAATGAAACAATGGATTTCAACCCAGGTGGCCAAGAAATTCGGGATCTGTGCCAACCTGTCTTTTTTGTTTCCCAGGCAGATCCTGGAGCAGGTTTTTTCAAGTTTTGAAACAGAACAACTGCCTGGGTTTTCTGAAGATGTATTGATGTGGTCAATCATGGGCAATATTCTTAAAAAGAATCCCCTGGACCCTTCAATTCCCAGAAGTTCTGGTTTTACCGGTAAATCTGAAACCTGTTTTTCAGATCTTGAAAATTATATCCAGGGTGATGAATCCGGCCGCAAGCTTTTTCAATTATCCATGAAAATTGCCAGGGTCTTTGATGATTATCAGATTTACCGTCCCGATATGCTGCTGGCATGGGAAAAGACTGATGGGAAGGCAGTCTTTAAAGATCCTGTAATGGCCTGGCAATCAATGCTATGGAACAAGATAAACCATAGCCAGAGCAATATGGCCTTCCAAATGGATGAATTTCTCAAACAGGCAGCCATGGCCAGGGCAGGGCAGGGGAAGCCAGGAAATTTGCCTGGACGAATCTGTCTTTTCGGGGTATCAGCAATGCCTGCCAGATTTCTGGACATTTTTGCATCCCTGGCCTATTTCGTAGATATTTATTTATTTTTACTTACACCGTCCAATCAGTTTTTCTTTGATATCAAATCAAAAAAACAAATGGAAAAGATTGCCCTGGACAACTCTGGCAGTATTAATCCGGATCAGGCCTATTATGAAATTGCCAACCCGCTTTTGGCATCCCTTGGTCTTTCAGGCAGGGAGTTTCACAATGCCCTGGAAGAGTTTGATTACCATGAACCTTTTGGGGATTTGTTCCAGGATCCCATGGATAGCTCAAAGACCATGCTTTCAGTTCTGCAGTCTGATGTACTGAACATGGTGGATCGAAGTCCTGGTATGGAAAGTTTACCCATTGAAGTGTCGGAAAAAGACAGCTCCATATGCATCCATGCATGCCATTCCCCAATGAGGGAAGCCCAGGTGCTCAAAGATCTTCTTTTGGATGCCTTTGAGAGTAGTCCTGATCTTTGTCCCCATGATGTTATTGTGATGATGCCTGATATCGAGACCTATGCCCCCTATGTGGAAGCGGTATTTTCAAGGGAACATAAAATTCCATTTTCCATTTCCGATAGAAGAAAAAAATCCGAATCCCTCACAATGGAAGCTTTTTTAAAGATTCTTCAACTCAAAAATTCCCGGCTTGAAAAGGCCAGGGTATTGGAACTTCTGCTTTTTCCTGCAATTTCAGCCAAATTTGATATTTCAAGTAAAGACCTGGTGATCATTGAAGAGAAGCTCAGGGATGCAGGGGTGTTATGGGGCAGGGACTCTAAGCATCGCAGGGACATTACGGGTACAGGGTTTAAGGAAAACACCTGGATGTTTGGGTTCCAGCGTTTGTTTATGGGGTATGCTCTGCCAGAGAATGAGGAAAGTCTGGTGGCTAATGTGCTTCCCTGTGATGCCTTTGAAGGGCTGGAAGCAGATCTCCTGGGTAAATTTGCACATTTTTGCCATACACTTTTTGACAGGCTCAGGGATTTTGATTCCAGAAAAAATATTCCAGGGTGGGGTGCATGTTTTAAAAACCTTATCCAGACACTGATGACAAAAGGGGTGGAAAAAAACCATTCCAATGAATCTGATATGGTTTTTTTGATCAAAACCATGGATGAATTTGTCCTTGAGGGCAGGGAAGCGGGTTTTGACCATGAAATCGATTTTAGCGTTGCGCGGGAAGTTATTGAAAAAAAATTGGATAAGACCATTTCCCAGGGTAGCTTTCTGGCAGGCAGCCTGACATTTTGCAATCTCATGCCCATGCGGAGTGTTCCTTTTAAAGTTGTGGCCCTCATGGGCATGGGTGAGACTGGTTTTCCAAGAAAAACCAGAGCATCCAGCTTTGATTTGATTTCAAAATATCCACAAAAAGGAGATAAAAATGAAAGGGAGGAAGACCGTTATCTATTCCTGGAATCCCTTTTGTCAGCCAGGGATCGTCTTATCATAACCTATACCGGCATGAGCATAAAAGACAATTCCCCCATTCCATGCTCCGGAGTAGTTGAGGAACTCAAGGATGCAATTGTCTCAAGTTTTAAATTTCCAAAGGGCTATGTCTGGTCATTTTCCCATCCCCTGCATCCTTTTAACGAAATTTATTTTAAGCAGACAAATTTTATTGAACCAGGTTTTTTTTCATTTTCCCAGGATCAGTGTAAAATAGCCATTTCCCAGGCAGCAATGGGAAATAAAAATCAATCTGAAAATAAAGATAAATCTGAAAATTGTTCAGGGTCTGGTCAGGAAATGTTAGTTCTTGAGCGGGAAAAAGGAAACGAAAATGCTGATTTATCCATAACTTTGGCTGATTTGATCTGGTTTTTCAAAAATCCGGTTCAAGCCTTTGTGACAAAGGGGCTCAACCTTTCCTTTCCAAGGCTTGAGGAACAGAGCCCTGACAGGGAAGAGTTCCAGGTTTCTGGATTGTCCGGGTATGGCCTTGGCAGCTATTATATGGAAAAAGAACCGGAAAGGGATATATATCCCATTGTCAAGGCAGGTGGAAGATTACCCTTTGGAGAAAAAGGCAGAAGTGAATGGAACAGGATCACCCAACTTGCCGATCCTGTCATGGACCTTGCCAATACAATTATCCCCTCGGATCCCCTTCCTCCCCTTGTTTTTGATACCAGGGTGCTGGGGCTTGGCATTACAGGACCAATAACTGATATTTACAGGGATGGGCGGTATGTGACAGGTTTTGGACGGCTGAACCCGGGCCGACTGCTGACCCAATGGATAACTCATCTGTTTTATCAAACCATTGATCAGGATTTGAATCATTCAGGTACAGGTACGCAGGATAAATTTTTGAATTCAAAAGAAAATTTCAGTATTGGATCAACCCATATCATTGGTCAGGACCCAAAGAAGAAAGTGCCTGCTGTTGTCTATGATTTTGCCCCTGTAAAGGATGCATCCCGCTATATTACAGATCTGGTGTCCCTGTACCACAAGGGCCAGACCCAGGTTCTGGCCTTTTTCTGTGAAACATGCTTTCATCTTGCAGACAGCCTTGGCCGGAAAAATTACGAAGTTACACCGGAAAACCTGGAAAAGGCCTTTCATATATCAAAAAAATTCTGGATAGACAGTTTTAGAAATACAGGAGAGGGTCTTGACCGGAATGTTGCCCTGATTTTTGGGAAAAAAGATCCCTTTGACAGTGTTGAGACCATTGTAGCATCAGGGATTATAGACAATGCCCTTGCAATTTATCAACCCCTTTTAAAACATTTAAATCGTAAATCATGAAACCTCTGGACCCTTTTTCACTGGATCTTGAAAAAATCACCCTTATTGAAGCCAGTGCAGGCACTGGAAAAACCTATACTATCACAACCCTTTTTGCCCGGCTCATAGCCCAGGGGTATTCAATAGAATCCATTCTTGTTGTGACCTTTACCGAGGCAGCTGCAGCTGAATTAAAACTTCGTATCCGCAAACGTCTTTCAAGTTTCCTGGCTGATAATACAGGGAATGAAGATGAGCTGTCAGCTTTTTTCAATGCCCAGGATGATTCCGGGTTGATCCGGCAGCGCATTGCCTATGCCGTTAGCAGTTTTGACCAGGCCTGCATAATGACCATCCATTCTTTTTGCCTTCAGACTTTAAAGGAGAACGCCTTTGAAAGCAGGACAGATTTTGATATTGAGCTCCTTACTGATTCTGCCTGGTTTTTCGACCAGGTGTGCATGGATTTTTTCATGACCCGGATCAATGATCAGGATTCCCTGTTTTTAAAATATTTAGCTCAAAAGGGCGTGACTCCGGAAAATTTCAAAGTCATTTTCAGACCCCTGGTATCAAGAAAAAATATGGATATTATACCTGATACTGCCAGGTTTACAGATGTTTGTGATTCATACAGGGATCTTACACAGAAAATTCATTATATTTTGAAAAATCATAAACAGGAGATCATCAGACTCATCCAGGACAATAAAGGTATTGACAAAAGGAGCTATACCAAAAAAAACCTCCCAGCCTGGCTGGAACGTTCCCTGGAAAAATTTAATGCCCAGGGCAGGGATACCCTCTTTGTTATGACGGAAAAAGGTGACCCCCTTTATAAGTTCACCCGTTCCAGACTGACTTCCAGAACCAAGGCAGGCCATAATGTTCCAACCCATGAATTATTTAATCTATGTGAAAATCTTCTGGATCTGTCCAGTGTACTGGAAACCAATGTCATTTCCCTGAAACTTGAATTTTTCTCATTTTTCAACCAGGAACTTGATAAAATAAAACTCACCCTTGGGGCCTGCTTTTTTGACGATCTCATCAATGATCTTGCTTCGGCACTGGAAGGTCCAGGACAGGATCAGCTTAAAGCTGCAGTCCATGAAAAATTTAAGGCCTGTCTTATTGATGAGTTTCAGGATACAGACCCTGCCCAATACGGGATTTTTTCCAGACTTTTTGCTTCTTCTGAAGTTTCTGAAAAAAAAATGCCGTTTTTTATGATCGGCGATCCCAAACAAGCCATTTACGGATTCAGGGGCGGGGATATTTTTGCCTACCTTTTTGCCTGCAAAGAAAGTGACCAGATATTTACCCTGGAACAAAATTACAGGTCTGCCCCCCTGCTTGTGGAGGCAGTTAATAATATTTTTTGCCTGGGCCCCAATCCCTTTTTGTTTAAGGAGATAGAGTTTACAAGGGTTGGAACGCCAAAAACAGCTGTTAACAGGCTTATTGAAAAGGAACTGCCTGTTCAACCCCTTAAATTTACCTTTGTTGAAAGGAAAAATTTCCCTTTGGATCGCCAGGGATATATAAAAAAAGAGGATGCCTTGAAAGCTATCCCCAAAATTCTGGCCCTGGAAATTTTATCAACCCTGAATTCCAAATTCAGGCTTTTACTTGAAAAAGGGGATGAAGAAGAGAACATTGTCGTGAATCCAGGTGATATGGCAGTGCTGGTAAGGACCAATGACCAGGCAGAACATATTCATCAGGCCCTGACTGATTTGAATATTCCTTCCTACTTGTTAAAAACCGGTTCTGTTTTTGACTCCAGGGAAGCAATTGAACTCCATGATATTCTTCTGGCTGTATATGAACCAGATCATTTTGGACTACTAAAGGCTGCCCTGTCATCTTCGGTTTTTGGATTTTCCTTGGGCATGCTGGCAGATCTTGACCAGGACGAAGAAACTCTGTGGCGCTGGCAAGATCAATTTCGTGAATATAAAGATACCTGGGAACAAAAAGGTTTTGTATCAATGATCATGGATTTGTTCCATTGTGACCAGGGGGTAGTAAGAGTATCATCAGAATTGAGCGAGAGGGTTCTCACTAATTTTTACCATTTGATCGAACTGGTATCCCAGGCGGCCCAGCATCAATCTTTGTCCATGTTTTATCTTATAAAATGGTATAAGGCTCAGCTTTTTAAGGAATCCCGGGAAGAAGGGGCTGATGAACTCAGGCTGGAAAGCGATAAAAAAGCCGTTGCCATAGTTACCATTCATAAAAGCAAGGGACTTGAATATCCAATGGTTTATCTTCCCTATCTATGGGCAGGGGGCCGGAAAATTAAAGCAGATGATCCAATACTGTTCCATGATCCAGACATGGATTACAGGCTGAGACTGGATCTTGGTTCATCAGACAGGGAAAGGGCAGTGGCTCTCAGGGAGCTGGAAGAAACAGCAGAGGAAAAAAGGCTGCTCTATGTTGCCCTGACCCGGGCTTCTGCCATGTGTTGTATTCTCTGGGGCGGGTTTTCCTCGGTTGGCAATTCTGCCCTGGGCAGTCTGCTCCATCCCAAAGGTTGTATTTCTGATACAATTATGCTGCAGAACCTGGACAGGCTTACCATACCAATGGATTCAATATTTTCAGGCTCCTGTGAAGAGTCATCTGTAAAAGTAAACCTCTTTACCCCCTGGGAGTCTGATGAAAAATATATCCCACCAGAACAGACCGGGACCGACCTGGGTGCACGATACTTTCAAAGACAAATTACTCCTGATTGGCAGATATCAAGCTTTTCTTCAATCATAACAGCCGGATCCTGGTTGCAGCCTGAGACTGTAATATCAGAGAATGTAGCACCTGAGGATCTATCAATTGATAATATAAAAATTGATGGATTGTCAAAAAATCAAGATCCTTTGAACCTTGAGATTTGTTTAAAAGATTTTCCCAAAGGAGCCGGGGCTGGAGATTTTTTTCATGCCGTGTTTGAGGACCTTGATTTTACTGATCCCAATTTTATGGGTTTGGATTCAGTGGCAATATTGGTAAAAGAAAATTTGTCCAAATTTGGATTTACAGATACTAACCTGGCTAAACCTGTCACAACAGCTGTCAAAGAAATACTTGCCACCAGCCTTGTAACAGACACAGGGGAAAAATTCCGTCTTCAGGATATTCAAATGGACCAGCGGTTTACGGAACTGGAATTTTTTTTTAATGTACCATCCTTTGATATTGCTTCAATGGGAGATCTGTTTGCCGGGGAACCAGGTGGAGATACCTATGCGAGAAGGATTATAAACCTTGGGACCAGCAGTTTTAAGGGGTTTATTAAAGGGTTTATAGATCTTGTGATAAGGCACCGGGGAAAGTGGTATATAATTGATTATAAATCAAATTTTCTCGGAGAATTTTATGGAGACTATGGGCAGACTGCCATGAAAGAAGCCATGGAAACCCATCATTATATCCTTCAATACCATTTATATTTGACAGCCCTTCACAGGTATCTTTCCCTGCGCTTAAAAAACTATTCATATGACAGGGATTTTGGCGGGGTATTTTATCTCTTTATACGGGGAATGAAGCCAGGGCAGCCCCAGGGGATTTTTTTTCACCGTCCTGAAAAGAATTTCCTAAGCAAATTTATGACAACCCTGGGATCAAAATAATAAAATTCATTTAATGATTATATTTGACAGCATGGGAATGTATAGATAATGGAAGACTCATAGGGGTAGTATATATTTCAGACGTATATTATCATTTCTTTTCCTGACTAAACAGTTGACAGAATAAAAAATTGACATCAGTGATAGAATTTTTTTGAAAAGGACAGGAGACATGGGTAATTGTCTCCTGCCCTTTTTATTGTTTACATGGCAGATTCCGGGTGGAACACATTAACCTCCTTGAGATCATCCCCCAGATATTCCCTTTCATTGGGTCCAAGAATACCCAATGAAAGACAAATCAGAGTCCACATGTGCACCACAGGGTAATTCCCACCATAATGCTCGCTCAGTTCGTGGATCTGGGCATGACAATTATGACAGCCGGCAATACAATAGTCAGCGCCAGTGGCTTTGATCTGATCATCTTTTATTTTTCCATAGGCAAGACGATCTTCCTTAAATCCTGACTGGAGAAATCCACCACCACCGCCGCAGCAATAATTATTGGAGCGGTTGGGCTGCATGTCAATAAAGTTTTCCTCTCCCACAACTGACTTGACCACATAGCGCAGATCCTCTGCAATTGGGTCTCCGTAACTTTTTCTGACAATCTGGCAGGGGTCCTGGACTGTGAATTTAATTCCCAGGTCCTTATTCCAGTCAGAACTGACTTTCAGCTTTCCTTCCCGTATCCATTTGGCATAGTACTCATAAATATTTTTAACTTCAAAATTATGCTCAAGATTATATTTTTTCAGTCCTGCCAGGACTGAGAATGTAACATGACCTCACTCGGTATTGAGAAAGGTCTTACACCCTAATTTGTTGCAATGGTCTACGGAAGTTTTGGTTACATGTTTCCAGGCTTCATCATCAGCCAGGAACATGCAATAATTTTCTCCGGCCCATCCCTTGCTACCATAGGTCCAGTCCACACCCGCCAGGTGAAGAATTTTCCACAGGGGAACCAGCTCATCAGGTTCCGTGACAGGTTCCCTTGAATTCTGGTTCAAAAAGAACTCAGCCCCTACCTTGTCAATGGGGGCCTGCATTTCCTCGAACTCGGGCTGGCTTTCCTGATATTCTTCAAGCACATCTTCCACAACAAATTCAAAATCTTCTTCAGTTGTTCCCATGGCAGAGGTGGTATCATTTTTTAAGGCCATGTCACAGGAGCCAAGTATCCCTTTTGGTCTTTCCTCCCTGGGCCGCAATGCCCTTGCATTAAAAATCAGCTGGGGAATATCAATCTGCATGGGGCAGACATAGATGCATCGCATGCACATGGTACACATCCAGGGCCAGTCTGAGGCAGCTATTTCTTCATCCATGCCAAAGGCGGCCATTCGTAAAAATTTCCTGGGGTCCATATCGGCAAGACCAGTTGCAGGGCAGCCTGAAGTGCATGCACCGCAGGTGAGACAGGCATTCAGGTTGCCCCCTTCTGGTAGCAGTTCTTTCACCTTATCCAGAAAGATGGCATTTTGTTTTTTATAACCAAGCTTTATGGCGGTCTCTATCATTTTCTTTCCTCCTTTAGGGGCCCTGGCAGCAAATCAATCCTCAATCCGTCTTTGTCCTTTTGTTGTTCTTTTTGTCCTGGAGCCAAAGGCCACGTTATTTTTAATGATACGTAATCGTTCTTTATCTGATTCAGATTACAATTTCAACTTCAAAAGCCACCTTTACCTGATAAAAGCACAATTTATGCCAGAGAAATCAACTATCAACGAATAAAATACTTAATTATATTAAATATTTATGTTTATGGTTTGGTTTTGCTTTCAATGGCGGTCGCAAATTTGCAACTATATTTTAAAAAGAAGTGTCAAACCTGCAAACCTGCAAATGGGAAATGTTTTGGATTTTTTAGGTGAAAACATGTTTCTTAAAAAAAACTTAATTTTAAAGATCCTTTTCTTTAATTTAATAAAAAACTCTTTTCCAGGCCAGAATGATGGGGTACAATCCTGGGTGTTTTTTGACGAATCAGGAATTTCTAATGGAGTTGGATTTTTTAATAGAGTTGAAATCTTTAATGGAGCAGGAATAGGCTGTTTACCATATGCACAGAAGAACTTTTTTGAAATCTACGGCAGCTTACTTGGTATTGAACAGGATACCCGGTGCAATTGCCTTGGAGTCTGTCTCCCGGCAAGGAATATTATCTTCAGAATTCATGATATTTCGGCCTGGGATATGGGTGATAGAGGTATAGATGCCGGGATTGCCTTTAAAGGGAATGTGATTATAATTTTGGTGTCATAAATTTTAAAAATGTGGGGAAAAATGAATAAAAACAAAGAAAATGAAAATACAGACATGGTTCAAAAACAGACCATGTATATTGCTGTTCTTGTATCAATCACATTGGGCTTCATGATCGGTGCTGCATATACCTCGTTCAAGCTTGCAGACCAGGGTTCAATGGCCCAGCAGATGCCTAATATGAGTCAGCCAGTTCAAAGTGTCAATTCCCAGAATATGTCAGCTGAAACCGGTGCTAAGATTTTAACCCTTGAAGAATTTTTAAAGAAAAATCCTGATAATGCAGATGCATGGACAGAGCTTGGAAACCTGTTTTATGACAGCAATCGATTTAGTGATTCCATTGAGGCCTATGAAAAATCCTTGGCCCTGGTTCCTGGAAATCCCAATATTCTTACAGACATGGGTGTGATGTACAGAAAAAATAAGCAGCCGGAAAAAGCAGTTGAGTCATTTGATCAGGCCATTGCAGCTGATACTGCCTTTGAAATTGCAAGGTTCAACAAAGGGGTGGTACTCATGCATGATATGAACGATTTTGTCGGGGGCATCCAGGCCTGGGAGGAATTGGTAAAAGTAAATCCCATGGCAGCTGCTCCAAATGGTGAACTGGTCAGTTCTTTGGTTGAGAAAATGAAACAGCATGAATAATGACCGTTAACAGGCCTGTCCCATCCTGGATGCCAGCACACCCCTTGCAAGGGAGCAGCAATAGGCCTGGAGATGCGTTTCAGCCAGGCTGATGTCTGATTTTGAAGAAAACAGTCGTATGGGGTGAAAGTTTTTTTAAGCCCAGATGGGGATAAAGCATCTGCGCATTGGGAAATATTGCCGAAAAAATGCATAACAAGTGTATCATACGGAATGTCTTTGCTATATTCCATTTTGAGGTTGAATAGAATGACATTCTGGTACCTTTATTTGACCATAAGGCAATACCGGGTATCACCACACGTTTATACCGGAAAAGTTGTGCAAATCAGCAACCTTTCCGGTCACAATTATCGACGATCCTTACAGATTAGCATCATATTCAATCGTCTGACCCGAAACAAGCCTGTCGCATTCAATAGTCACCACCGGATTACTTCCGCCTGATAACACATTATAGGTCTGGGTATTACCGGGTTGCAATGATTTTAAACTTTCAACTGATCTGACGCCGTTCACAGTGACGTAGGCATCGTAATATATGGGTGCTGCACCACTATTTTTTACGCCTATAACTGCCATGTCCTCTGAGGTTTTAAATGAAACTATTTCAAATTTATAACCCGTTGCCATGCTGGCGGCTTTGATTCTTGTTTCAGACTGATACATTGACTGATCGTTTCCAATCATATAGGTGATATGAAAATTTTGAGCAAAAGTTTCAAAAGAAGTTCCGAAATTTCCTGTTGTATCAAGCACATGCTGCTGGTCAAAATCAGTGTAATAACTGAATTCACCACCAGCAGGTGACGCCTGATACCGCTGTGCACCAAAAAAGCCCCAATTGGCTTCATTGACAGTGCTGTGTTCTTCACTCATAAATGAATCATCAAATAATCCATATGCAATATTTTTGACGCTCACGTTTTCCGACAATGGTGTGTTATCGTTATCAGAAGCATCAATTGACACGCTCCAAGGAGTTGCTGAAAATACGGCATCAAGATGATTGAAAAAAGTTGTCTGGAATGCTTTGCTCGGAAATGTCACACCCAGTTCAAAAGGTCCGTCGTAGATATGATATTCACCCCATAAACCAAAACCGACCTGCATGAAAGCGATTCGGGAATCATTATCGTATCTTTCGGCAAATTTCGTATAAAATTCAAGTGTAAAGTTTTGTAATTCCTGATGTGTCCAGTCCGGAAAAGATGTTGTTAAACCTTCCGATTCGCCCGTTGTTTCATTGTAATCGCTCAAATTCTTGATATAATCAGGAACAGATGTTTCTTGGCCGGGATATACGTATCGAAATCTGAAAATCGCCTGGTTACCTCTTGATGCAATGTCATTCAATTTATTCTCAACCGCCTGCCAGTTGTATACACCTTTCTCGCTGACTATATCGTTAAAAAGCATATATGAAAATTCAAGTGATATGGCTTCAGATTTTTTATTTTCATTATCTGTCCAATAAACAATACCGGTCATCGGCTGGACACTTGTGATGGTACTTTGCAGTGATCTGGTTTGATAACCGGGAGTTGAAACCGTGAAACGCATACCGTCACTCCACCCCCCGTTGCCGTTGTCGTTCCACCCTCTGATGTACCAGTCATAGGTATCATCAAAAAGAGATTCCGCAGCGGCCATCGAACAAACACCGTCTACACAATTGACTTCAGGATAGGCGGCATAATTATCCGAAATTTCATACCATTGAACAAATTTGTTTTGGGTCGCGCCTTTTAGATAGAATTTATACCAAGTGGCTCCCGTAACCTCACTCCACGAAAAAACTGGGGTGGGATCAGTTATGGTTGATGAAGGGGATAAAAGTGTTGGTTTTGAAGGCAGGCTGTCGTTGCTCTGAACTGTAAAGGTTAATCCGGAACTCCATTCGCCGTTGCCGTCATCATTCCACCCCCGGATGTACCAGGTATAGGCGTCACTGGTCAGGGCAGTGGTTATCGTTACAGAGCATACGCCACCAGTGCAGGTTACATCCGGGTAGCCGGTAGAATTGTTTTCTATTTCATACCATTGCACCACTTTATAATTCTTGGTCGCACCTTTGAGATAGAGTTTGTACCAGGTGGCGCCTGTGGCTTCATTCCAGGAAAGGGTGGGGGTGTTGTTCGTTATGCTTGACGAAGGCGAGGTAAGTATCACGGCATCTGGTACCTGGGCCAGGACTGGTAAAATTGCAAAAAGCCAAACCGCCATAATCACGAAGACCGTTATAAAAACTTGTTTTTGACAGACAGCGGATAATTGATGCATTTTAGGCTCCAATAAAATGTAGTTTAAAAAGGCGATCGACCTGTTATTGTAGGTTTTTTTTATATATATTGGTAACTTAAATTATTCCAATTCTACCGATATTGTAGATTACTAACATTCCAGTAAATAATCAGAAAATTAAAGTTAAGTAAAATGAAGCAATCTTTATAATATTGTCGTCTCTCCCATGTAGGTCTAACAATGCGTTGAGCGGTTGTCCGCACATCTTGTAAATTTGAATGATATCCGTCCAGATAAATAAAAAAATATGGTTCAAGAAGTCTGTATCAATATCCCTAAAGTCTGTAAAGACATTTCAATAAATTAACTTTGGTGAAAATATAATTTACTTGAGTTTTCGAAAAAAAGTT
>NBML01000070.1 GCA_002085465.1 Desulfobacteraceae bacterium 4572_89
TATCTCCAAAGAAATTTCAGGGCCTGTTAATTCCAATTGAATAGGTTTTTCATCAATATCCATGCATTTGTACCCATCTTGTTAATTGTAAAGGAGGACACTTTAACCCTGTTATCCAGGGAAGTCAATATACCGGGATTGAAACCGGCTGTAAATATAGGAAGTTATCATTTTTTTTGAATGTAAAAGGTGTTTTTTTTAAAAACAGCCGATTTCTATTGACCAACCCAAACCAAGGGTATAAGAGCAAAGGCAAGGGTATAAGAGCAAAGGCAAAATATAAAATTTTAAGGAAATAAAAGAATTACAGAATTTTTACTGGATATTTGAGTAATCCATTGTAACCAGGCAAAGAAAAATGTTATTTTGATGGGGATTCAAGATAAATGTGCAGCTCAAAGATGAATTTGCCAGGAAATAGGAGTAGGTTAATTTTTGAAGAATAGACACGTAAAATTAGGAGATCCAATGGAAAAACAATCTGAAACTCACCTTCCTGTTTCAGCAGGAGCTTTTATCATTAATAAAGCCCAGAGTGTGAAATTAAATCCCAGTGTTTTATATGAAGCCGTGATTGATCTGTCGTCCGAAGGTCTGGTCACTGCCAACTGCATTAATATGGCTGCCGGTATCCTTCTTAACGATCTGGGTCTGCCTGATTATTTCTTTGAAACCATAACCAAGGAATCTTTAAAACATATTCTGGCCTCCATTGCCAAGAGTATTAAATTGCAGGACAACAAGGTGGTGCTCAACTCCTGGGTGGCGGATATTGATTTTGATATGTTTCAGGGCAGTCAGATTCAGAGAGTCAGGATCGCCACCAAAGAAACCCGGGACAGCATGGAACGGGTTTTGGACACCCAGCTTGCAGGACATCGCCGTGAATATTATTATAATTTTTAGGCAATGTGTCTGAAGCAGTGGTCCCTTTGATTGAAGTGTTCAATCTTTCCGATATCGGGGAGATACGCTTTATGTTTAATTCTGATTTTGAGCGGCCCCAGCTCCCTGTTTTAAGGAAACTATTTGCCGATCACGGGCTTGTAATTACAAGGGCCTATTGGGAACCCTATTTCGCCAAATCCGGACTGGCCTCCTCCATCTGTTCCCTCTATGTCCAGGGGGAATTATCCAGGAAACTGGAAACAGCCCTTGTGGATGATTTGAGATCCTATTTGAGCTTTCCCGTCACCAGGGTTACCCAGCTCTATGTGGAGGGGAAACTAAGCTTTCCTGAGATGCTGTTTGCCGGGAATGCCATTGATTTTGCACATATGTTTATATTCAAGGAAAGGGGAAACCAGTCTGATCGGGATATCATGGACAGCCTGGATTCTGTGGATCATAGGGAAGCCTTTTCAGAAAGGATCCACGAATCCAATAAATTTACCTATACAGCACGGATGATAATGGAATCAGCCTGTGCCAATCCAGAATCCCCTGGTATTTAAACAGTTTGTATATGGAATTTTCTTTGTCAACGGTCATTATGCCTGCGGAACCCATTTGCGGGCCGATGACATAGCCAGGGGGGGGCTGCGCCTGATCCGGGTATCTAAAGCCAACCATGCCGTGGAACTGGATAATGCAGTTCTGCTTAATTATGCACTGGGGCCCAAGGCCCAGCGGCTCAAGCATAAAGATATCTGCGAGAGCGGTTCCAAGGGAGTGGTGGTGCCCCATGCCATTTATGCCGACTACAGCATGGATGCCCTGTATGACTACACAGAAGGCATAATGGATCTAATGCTTCTGGACAGTTCCATTGTTGACCATTATGGAAAGCCGGAGATGGTTTTTTTCGGGCCGGACGAGGGAACAGCTCCTTTGATGGATGCCGTGTCTTTCCGGGCAAAGGAGAGGGGATATCCCTATTGGCGGACCATTACCACGGGAAAGAGTTTTGGAATTCCCCATGATACCTATGGGATTTTAAAAAACGGGGACCTGTTCGGCCTGATTCACCATGAAGATGAAAAAACCGAACTTCAGATCAATGGGGAAACCAGGGCTGTGACTGCTGATATGGAAGAGATCTATAAACATATTGGGGGGAAAATAGAAATCAGCGGCATGACCACTACCAGTGTCATGGGTGCTTTCAGGACATTGATCAACCATTATGACTGTAAAGAAGAAGATTTGAACCTGATGATGACCGGAGGACCTGACGGGGATCTGGGCTGCAATGAGATCCAGTGCTACAAGGGGAAAATATGTCTGATCATAGACGGAGGTTCCATTCTCTTTGATCCTGAAGGCCTGGATAAAAAAGAATTAATGAAAATCGCATTTATGCGCCATACTTCTCCCAGGGTGAATTCCCTGGGATATCCAAAGGAAAAACTGGGTAAAGACGGATTCCAGGTTCTGCTCAAGGGTAAGAATATTACCCTTCCCGACGGCACCTTTGTGGAGGACGGGGCCATGTTCCACAGGAATTTTCTTACGGACCCAGAGAATCGCAAATATATTGAAAAGGCGGATATCAAGGCCTTTATCCCCTGCGGCGGATTCAAGGACACCATAAATCATGGAAATATAAGGCAGTTTGCTGAGCTGTTCAAAGAGCTTCGCTTTATTGTGGAGGGTGCCAATGTGTTTTTTGATGATACCTCCCGCCGATATATTGCCTCATCAACAGAAATTCTCCAGATAAAAGATACCACTGCCAATAAGGGCGGTGTTTTCTCCTCTGCCGTGGCTGAAGTGCTTACGGCATTTTTATTTGAAAATGAGTATGAAAAATATCTTTTAGAAGATAAGGCCACCAGGTGGGCCCTGATCCGGGATATCCAGACATTGGTCAGCACCTATGCAGCGGCTGAGACTGATATGCTCATAAAAATTTATGAAAAAGACCCTTCCATTCCATTGTTTGTGCTTTCAGAAAAAACAAGCGAGCAGATTTTTGCTTTCCAGAAAATAGTTGAAGAAAATATCCAGACTGTGCTGGAGGATGGGGATCTTTTATGGCAGATATTAAAAGTATATATTCCGGAAATACTGGTAACAAGCCTGGGTCAGGAGTCTATTCTCAGGATCATGAATTCTGAAAAATTGACTGCATACCGCAACGCCATTATTACAAAAAAAATGTCGTCAATGGCTTTCTATCAAAATGGTCTGGATTGGGAGACCTATGTTGATACTGTGAAAACAGATTTTTCCAAAGCTGCCAGGGCATTATTTGCATAATTAATTAGATACTAAAAACAGGAAGAGGAGACTAAAATGGGTACAATAATGGACATAGTCACTGCAAGAGATCCTTTTGAGAAGGAGTTTCACCAGGCTGTCACCGAAGTTGTTGAATCTGTAAAGCCTGTTCTTGACCAGAATCCCGAGTACAGGCATGCCGGGATTATGGAAAGAATTGTTGAACCTGAACGGGTGATTCAATTCAGGGTGCCCTGGGTGGATGACCAGGGAAAGGTACAGGTCAACCGGGGATTCAGGGTTCAAATGAATTCTGCCCTGGGCCCTTATAAGGGTGGCTTGCGATTCCATCCATCCGTAAATCTGTCCATTTTAAAATTTCTGGCCTTTGAACAAATATTTAAAAATGCTTTGACAGTCCTTCCCATTGGCGGGGGAAAAGGCGGGTCAGACTTTGATCCCAAGGGGAAATCCGACTTTGAGGTCATGCGCTTCTGCCAGAGTTTCATGTCAGAACTCTATCGGCACCTGGGGCCGGATACAGATGTACCGGCCGGTGACATGGGTGTGGGGGGCAGGGAGATTGGATATTTATTCGGCATGTATAAGAAACTGCAAAATGAATTTACCGGGGTTCTCACCGGAAAAGGCCTGAACTGGGGCGGCAGCCTGATCCGTCCCGAAGCCACGGGATATGGGTCGGTATTTTTTGCCGATGAAATGCTGGCCACCAGAAATGACAGCCTTACAGGCAAAGTCTGTCTGGTTTCAGGTTCTGGCAACGTGGCCCAGTATACCACGGAAAAAATCATTCAGTTAGGGGGCAAAGTCGTGACTCTTTCAGATTCATCTGGTTATGTTTTTGATGAACAGGGTATTGATGAGGTAAAACTCCAGTACATTATGTATCTTAAAAATGTAAAACGGGGTAGAATCAAGGAGTATGCACAGAAATTTCCCGAGGCTGTTTTCACGCCCCTGGATGCTGGTGCAGACCATAACCCCCTCTGGGATCACAAGGCAGACTGCGCCTTTCCATCGGCCACCCAGAATGAAATCAATGAAAAAGATGCCCAGAACCTGGTCAAAAATGGAATCACAGTGGTGTGTGAGGGATCAAACATGCCTACCACCCCTGAAGGCATGGAAATTTTCCTGGAGAATAAGACTTTATATGCACCTGGAAAAGCTGCCAATGCCGGAGGTGTTGCAGTTTCCGGTCTTGAAATGGCCCAGAACTCCATGCGCACCAAATGGTCCCGGGAGGAAGTGGAGGCCAAGCTAAAGGGGGTCATGCATAGTATCCACAAGGCATGCCTTAATGCCTCGGAAGAGTACGGAACCCCGGGCAACTATGTAAATGGTGCCAATATCGCAGGGTTTGTGAAGGTGGCTGATTCCATGATGGACCAGGGGATTGTCTAACCAACAGCCAGGTTATTGTTCAGCGGCCAAGGTTTTTTAAGGTTATAAGTTAGCTTACATTAAAAGGTCTGTTCAGTTTGGAGATCTATAAATCCGTGATATAGGATTCAATCATGGATAGTTCATTGGGCCGGACAGGCCGCCAGGAAATGGAATACAGGATTTCATCACTAAGTTTTCTGTCCGGATGGAGCTGGGCCACGAGGATCTCTTTTCCCAGTTCCACCCACAGGGTTTTATCAACTTCAAGGTCGTATTCTTTGGATATTTTTTTTGCAAAATTATCAATATAGTTTTTCAGGGAAATGTCCATGGACCCGGTGATGGCCATTGATTTAAACACTACGGCAATGGGGAAAAGATAGGAAATTGATCTGCTGTCGTCCCCCAGTTTAATAATCCTCACTCTGTATGCTCCGGGCCACCATGCTATGGGTTTTTCTCCGGATCTGCTTTTCCCGTCCCATTTATAGGTGAAATCATGGAGAATCATGGGTCTTCCTCTTAAATTTATAGTATAAGAATTTGCATTTAGCCGTTAGTCATTAGCTAACGGCTAATGGCTCGCACGATAGCGCGCTAATTTAATTGTTTATAGCCTTTACAGCCCTGCGGCAGGCATGGGCAAAATCTTCAGGATAGCAGCCGCTGATCCATCGAAGCTGTGCTTCGGAAAATGTTCCAGGGGCATGGGGAAGCCTGGGAATAAATGAATACAAAAGATGCTGATTTGAATTAAGCCTGTCAAACCGGCCGGATAATTCAATGACAGTGATCATTTGGGCCCCCAGTTTTTCAAGCACCTGTATGGCTTTGAGCATTGATTGGTCCAGGGCCTGCCGCATGGGAATATCAGCTTCTAGAATATTGCTGCAATTGGTTTTTGTCATGAGCTGAAGCTCCCATTCACTGATCTGGGCTTTGGGGGCAAAAAGGATCACATTCTCATCTTCATGAATTATAAGAGAGGAATTCCCAATGGATTTTCCGTCTGTGCGTTCATTGTTCTGGATTGCCCCAAGATAGGCATCAAAAAAGTTTTTTCCTGTGGATTTTTTGAACTCTATTATAAAATCCGTGACCAGGTCGCCGCAGGAAAAACATTCATAGGCATTCCCCTGGTTATCTGCTATCTGTCCCGGCACCATGGCGTTCTGCTGGTGAATCATCTGGTGGGAGGCATGGAGCCTGTGACCGGACTGGGCAAAGCCAAATCCAAAATTCCATCCCCACAGGGCAGAATTAAAGGGGAGCTGTTTTCCTGGAAAAGATTCAAGGGCCTGACAAATGTTCCTGCGAAGTTCTTCCAGACTTTTTAGGGGCAGGCATTTATTCGGATGGGATATTGGGATACCAAGCTGACCTGCCATCCTTATGTAGACCCGCTGGTAGTAAATGTGACGGAGGCCAGTCATATCTTCCAGGGTCAGATCTTTTGCCCGGTACCGGATGGTATCATGGGCCATGTTGGATGCAAAATGTCCCCAGGGAATATAGGAATTACGCCTCAGATATTCAAATACATGGGTGTTTTTATTTTCTGAAAGATATTCGCCAACAATTTCACTTTTGCCCTGGACACCGGGTTTGAGCACCAGGTTCCTTTTGTAGGAATCCGGAAGACAGGGGTTGTTGACCAGAACCTCAAAGATTTCATGGTCATGGATATCCGGGACCAGGCTGCCGTTTTTTTCCTTTTTATATCCAATTCCCATGGGAAGGCCGGACTCCTTATCAAACAGAATGGTACATATTTTTTTTGCCAGGGCTGTCAGTTCTTCAGGATCTGTGGATGCCTGGGCCAGGGCAATACAAAGGGGGCGAGGCAGCAGATCCAGGAACCTGATTTTGTCTTGAGATTTCAGTCCAGAGCTCCATTGGTCCAGGTTCTGGAACAGGGAACAGGGGGAAGGCAAGGGCAGCTGAATGGTTTCCGGTTGTCCTGCGTGCCTGTCTGCCCAGGCTGAATTAATAAAGGTGGTGCCCCGGAAGGGAAAAGCATTGGCAATTTCATAAATGCGATCAGCACCAGGTTCCTGAACATTGGTTTCTGGAAAATTTGTCTTATTGTCCACTGGAGTACCGTTGGAAAGCTGGCCAAGGATGGCTGGATAGTCCTTTTCCCTCAGGTTCTCAACCTCAAATATAGGCTGGTGAATTCCTATCCTGAAATGGCTGTCTTGCCCAACACAAGTCCTGGTTTTCACTATAGCTCCGGTGCTGCTGGCGGTACCAGACAGACAAAAACAAGGGTTTCCCGGGAAATATTCCTGAACTGGTGTTCCACATCGGGTGGTACAAACACAGCCGTGCCCTGGGACATGGGATGCCATTTGTCTTCAATAAATACTTCACCCTGGCCAGCGTGAACAAAAACTTCGTGTTCCCAGTCATGGGTATGTTTGGGTGTATATCCGTTCCTGCCTACTTCAAAGACCCGCATGCAGAAATTTTTTGCTTTGTCTTCCCTGCCGATCATTACTCTTCCTGTAACATTCCTGACCACTTCATTGTCCATGGTTACAGGCAGTATGTCATTATAATTTATGATTTTCATTGATTTATCTCCTTATATTTTAAAACGTCCCACCATTAAATTAAGGTGTTCTGCTAATTTTGAAAGTTCCCGGGAACTCAATTTGATTTCATCACTTATTTTTGTTATTTCATCGGTGGAATTATTTACTTTTGATATTTCGCTGGTTATATCTTTTGCTACCACGGCACTTTGGGTTACGTTTTCATTGACCTCCTGGATGCCGGAAGAAGTCTGGCTTATATTTTCAGTAATTTCCCTGGTTGCAGCAGACTGTTCTTCCACAGAAGCTGCAATGGTTGAAACAACTTCATTCACATTGACAATAATCTGACTGATTTCATCTATCCCCACAAGGGTGCTGCTGGAATAGTTTTGAATATTTGAAATTTTATCTTTTATGTTCAAAGATGCCTCTGAGGTCTGCTTGGCAAGCTCCTTGATTTCATTCGCTACAACGGCAAAGCCTTTTCCTGCTTCTCCTGCCCTGGCAGCCTCAATGGTTGCATTCAGGGACAACAGGTTGACCTGTGCTGAAATATCGGTGATGGTTTCAACCACATTGTCTATTTCCTTTGCTGCCTGGCCCATCTGGTCCATTTGTTTTGTTGCCTCACTTACTTTGGAAACAGCATCCTGGGAAATTTCCCTGGCCTTTTCAGCATTTTGTGCAATTTCATTAATGGTTGCATTCATTTCTTCGGCAGCCGTTGCAACGGTGTTGGTGTTGGTGCTTGACTCTTCCATGGCAGCTGAAACTGAATTCATGTTGGTGGTCATTTGTTCTGCTGATGCCGCAACCATATTTGTATTATCTGAGACCTGCCGGGATTCATGGGACATGTTTTCAGAAATAGAGAATAATTCAGTTGATGAAGTTGAAAGGGTTTCAACCCCCTTGGAGATATCCAGGATCATTCCCTGGAGTTTACTGATAAATGTATTGAAAACAAGGGAAAGTGCTCCTATCTCATCTTTGCTGGATATTTCCAGGCGGTTTGTTAAATCACCTTCTCCCTGGGCAATATCCTTCATATTTTCATGGACATTGTTTAAAGGTTTTGAAACCAGGCGGTTTATGATGAAATAAAAAATAATGAAAAGAACAATCACAAGGGGTATGAGCAGCACTATAATAGCCATGGTCATATCTTTGATTGGAGCTTTAAGGTCATCATTTTCAAAGGTGGTTGCCAGGATTATCCAGTCCTTGGGTTCAAAATATCTGAATGCCGCCACTTTATATGTATTTGTTTTAGGTGACAAATATCGGTGATAACCATTTTTCTTTTCCACAATATGTTTGATAAAGGGTTTATTAATCCAGTTCTTCCCCTGTACTTTTCTATGGATAAGCATACCTCCTTTGGAATCAATAATTGTCATAAATCCATTTTTGCCTATTCCAATTTCTTTGTTGATAATCTTTTCAAGATTTTTATGGCTTATCTCCTGTTTTTCAATGAAAGCAAGGGTTGATTCAGTGATATCTTCCAGTTTACTTTTGGTGATTTTCTGGACTTCCTTTGTTACAACTATCCTGCTTGCTATGAGAGAGGTTCCTGAACAGATGACAAGGGCTGCAAGAAGACAGATTGCAAGTTTTGCTTTAAGAGTCATTTTGAGGCCTCCTTTTTTAAGTTATGTATAGATGAAATCCCATTTATTTTATATCATAAATACACTATGTATGTCTCTATTGGCCATTATCCCTGCCCGGCAGAATCGTTCAGCAGATCTCGAATTGTTCTTGCCAGATCATTCATTGGAATGGGTTTTGCCAGGAATTTTTTGATACCAATTGCCCTGGCCCTGTCCCCTGAAATTTTTCCACTGTATCCCGAACAAATAATAATGGGCAAATCAGATCTTATCTTTAATATCTCAATTGCAAGTTTTTCCCCTGTCATACCAGGCATTGTCATATCCGTGATAACAAGATCAAATGAATAAGGGTTTTTTTTGAAAACCTCCATGGCCTGGACCCCGTCTGAAAAGGTATATACTTTATATCCATAATGTTCTAAGAAAATTTTTGTTACTTCTAGGATTGTCTCTTCATCGTCGATGAGCATTATCCGTTCTGATCCGCCAGGTAAAATATCTTTTTTTATTTTTGGAATATCGTGAACAAATTCTTCTGAAACTGGAAAATATACATGAAAGCTGGAACCTGTGCCTGGTTTGTTAAGCACCTGGATATGCCCCCTGTGTTCCTTAACAATTCCATGAACCACTGCCAGACCCATGCCAGTGCCTTTACCGGCTTTCTTGGTGGTGAAATAGGGATCAAATATATTATCCAGAATTTCAGGATCTATACCAGGGCCGGTATCACCTACTTCAAGCCTGAGATATTTTCCCGGTAATATCTTGAGTCTGGAAATACTATCATTCCTGGTAATTTCTTTGTCAATTAATTCCACGGTCAGCACACCCCCGGCATCCTGCATTGAATGAAAGGCGTTTGTACAGAGATTCATTATAATCTGGTGGATTTTGGTGGGATCTGCCATGATCACTGCCCGGGAAATAATATTTTTTTCTATGGCTATGGTTGTGGGTATTGATGCCCGGAGCAGCTTAAGTGCCTCTTTGATCACAACAGATATTATAAGGGGTTGTTTTTTATTGGTGGATTTTCTGCTGAAGGTAAGAATCTGCTGAACCAGATCACTGGCCTTTTGCGCTCCATCTATAATTCGCTCAATATCTTTATTGGCTTTTTCAGGATCGGCCACATGATTTTTTGCCAACTGGGCAAAGCCGAATATACCTGATAATATATTATTGAAATCATGGGCAATACCCCCGGCAAGGGTTCCAATGGCCTCCATTTTCTGGGCCTGCTGGAGTTGGGTTTCAAGTTTTTTTCTGTCTGTAATGTCTTTTAAATTAACCACAAGACCATTGTGGATTCCTTGTATATCCTTGATTATGGCGGCACTGAGGAGGATGGAAATGGTTTTGCCGTCTTTGGATAGTCTAGTTGTTTCAAATTGAACAGGAATCCCGGATTCATAGATTTCTTTTATTTTTGATTTAGCTTTTTCCTGCTGATCTTTCGGGACAAAGGGAATACGTTTCCCCTGTAATTCATCCAGGGACCATCCAAAAACTTCGGTAAAGGCAGGATTTAAATATAATGGATATCCATCAACATCGCATTTCAGGGGCCTGGATATCGGCTACTGTCATGGTTTGGAACTCTTCACGGGTATAACCGAGCATTTTGGATGCTGCTGCATTGGCATCAATGATCTGGTCATCCAGAGCTTCAGTAAAAATGGCATCCGGGGCCTCTTCAAAAAGCATGCGGAACTTTTCATCGCTTTCACGCAGCGCTTCAGTGCGCTCCTCAACCCTGTTTTCCAGTTCTTTGTTGCTTTGTTCCAAAGAGTTGTTTAACGCGGCTATTTTTTTAAAAAGTATGTTGAAATTGAAATAAAGGATAACAAAAGCAAAGGAAAGAAGGCCCAGGGCAAAAATAATTGTCATGAGAATATCGCGTTTTGCTCTGGAGGCTATATTCTCAATATTTATCAATGAAAGTCCTCCTGCAATAACATCTCCTTTAAAATTCATGAAATCAGCACTGTGTATGAGGGCATGGGTTATCCCATTCAGTTTGATCTGCTGTATTTCCTTTTCAAGATCAAGGTCTTCTGGTAATTCTTGAAAATAGGGATTGCCGCAGCTGAAAACTGCATGGTTTCCGATGGTTTTATATGCTTTATCCAGGAGAATTGTTTTGCTGAGTTCTATTTTTGGGAAAAAAAGGGCAATACCGGCTTCTATAATGCTGTGTTCGTGCAGGTGATCATGATTGATTTTGTTTAATTGATCCAGGAAAAACGCTGCATCCAGGCCGAATCCAATGAGCCCGATGAATTTTTTATCCACAAAAACTGGATGCACAATACGATATTGAAGTCCGTGTTTTACTATTTCAAATCCGTAATGCATCTTTTGGGTTTGGGTGCTTTCTTTTGCCATTGGACTGAGAAAACTAACATCATCACCATACAATTCAGGACTTTGAACTCTGA
>NBML01000071.1 GCA_002085465.1 Desulfobacteraceae bacterium 4572_89
TATACAGCACAAGGCATTGAATGAAAAACATTTAAAAATCAGTGAAAAATTCAATACTTTGACCCCCTATAATATGCACAATTTAAAAAGCAAAACCTCTTATCCCTTTGGCGTGGTTACCGGCGGGATTCCTTCATCCGTTGTCCAGGATCTTTTTGAAGAGTATGAAAGAATTGATATTCCAATCTTAAAACTTGGGGCACCCTACCCCTTCCCGGAAAAACTGGCCGATGAATTCATGGATGCCTGTGACAAGGTGTTGGTCATTGAAGAGACTGACACAGTTATCGAATATATGCTCAGGGACAAACGCAAAACCCTGGGACGACTCTCAGGCCATGTGCCCATGGAAGGGGAGCTGGTGCCTGAAAAAATTGAAATAGTCCTGAACAAGGCACTGGGCGACTGTGGTCTGGCTCCTTTGTCAGATTCTGACAACGGCCTAGAGGCCTTTGATCTTGTGGGAGGTCTTGAACTTCCCATCAGAAAGCCAACCCTGTGTCCGGGCTGCCCCCATCGGGCCTCCTTTTATTCCATTCGAAAAGCATTGCCCAAGGCTATTTTTCCTTCAGATATAGGGTGTTATACCCTGGGCTCCAACCTGGGGGTTGTGGACACAGTTCTGGACATGGGAGCTGGAATTACCATGGCATCGGGATTCTGGAATGCCTATATCCAGGATGATGTAAAAAAGCCCATAGTTGCCACCATGGGAGATTCCACCTTTTTTCATTCCGGCACCACCGGGCTGATCAATGCGGTTTACAATGATTCCAGATTTCTACTGGTTATCCTGGATAACCATATCACGGCCATGACCGGGATGCAGCCTTCCATTACCCAGGGAGACAGGGTGGACGGAAGAAAGGGCAACCCCATCTCCCTTGAAACCATTGTCAAAGGCTGCGGGGTGGACTACATAAAAGTGCTGGACCCCTATGATACAAAAAATATGATCCAGGAGGTCAAAGATGCCTATGCCCATGTAAATGATCCCGACGGCGGTATTGCTGTTATCATCTCCCGGCATCCCTGTGTCATTGGATTCAAGGAGACTGCCATACCTGAAAAAATTGAAGTCCTGGTTACCGAAGATTGTGATGACTGCGGATTCTGCCATCTCAGGTTTGAGTGCCCGGCCATGGTCAGGAATGAAGAAACAGAAAAAACTGAAATCAATCCTGTTTTATGCGTCCAATGCGGTGTTTGTCTACAGATCTGTCCCAAAGATGCGGTTGAAAAAGTTTAAAAAAAACGGAGAACATGAATATGAAAACCATTAATTTTGTATTAAGCGGCCTGGGGGGACAGGGAATTCTATTTATGACCAAAATTCTGGCCATGACGGCCCAGAATAAGGGATTTAATATACTGGGAGCTGAAACCCACGGCATGGCCCAGCGTGGCGGGTCTGTGGTGTCCCACCTGAGAATCGGGGATGCCAGATCCAGCTTAATCCGGGCAGGCGCTGCTGATTTTTTAATATCTCTGGATGAATCAGAAGCCTATAGATACCTTCCCTATCTAAAAAAAGGAGGCATGCTCTTTGCTAATGCAGGGGCCAGGGCATTCCCAGATAGTAAAGTTGTTGAATATCTTGATCAGATGCAGATAAAACCCAGGGCCATGGAAGCTGGCAAAACCGCAATGGAACTGGGATCTCCCAAATCAACTAACCTTGCCATGGTAGCATTTTATTCTGCATTTGGCGTGGGACCTTTGGATGCCGATGATTTACGGGCAACGGTAGATAGTATCAGTCCCGGGCCTTTTAAGAAGATGAACTTGAAAATCTTTGACACCTGTCATGAATTCGGCAGGAAAATGAATCTGGAAGATTAACAGAGTCTATCTATATTATATCTAACTACGTTATAAATCTATAAATGGAGATGTTTATGGAACTTTTTAAGAATCTTACGGTTTTATCACTTGAACAGGCAACTGTTGCCCCATATCTCACCTATAGGCTGGCCCAGGACGGAATGAATGTTGTCCGGCTTGAACACCCGGTATATGGAGATCCCAACCGGTTTATAGGTGAAAATGTTCTGGAAGAAGATCGGATGAACTCCTATTTTCTCTGCATTAACTCCGGAAAAAAAGCATTGTCCCTGAACCTGGCAGCACCCGAAGGCAAAGAAATATTTAAAAAACTGGTGCGGGAACTTAAGGTGGACATCTTTGTCACTAACCAGCTTCCAAAGAATTATGAAAAACTGGGCATTGCCTATGAATTGATGAAGGAAGTCAAGCCTGATATCATCTGGCTCGGCCTCACAGGATTCGGGCCTGACTCCAATGAAGGTGCCTATGATCCAATCCTCCAGGCCAGATCAGGCTTGATGGAGCTGACAGGAGAAGCAGATGGTGATCCCCAGGTGTTGGGAATTCCCCTTCCGGACATGGGTACTTCCGAACATGGCTACGGACTTTTGATGAAAGCCCTGTTCAAACGGGCAATGACCGGAGAAGGAACCCGCATTGACCTTTCCATGTTTGAATCCACGGTATCCTGGCTTACGGTTCCCATTGCCCTGTCACAAAGCTTTGGAGCCAGTATTTCAAGACGGGGCAACACCCATGAATTTTTCAGCCCGGTATCGGTTTACAAAACCAGCAACGGATTTGTCTACCTTGCCGTGGGAAATGACCGGCAATGGGAATCCATGGTTTCCCTTGAGATGTTCTCCTCCCTTGCAAAGGAAGAATATAAAAAGAACAAGGGCAGAATTGCCGACGTTGCAAACCTTAATATCGCCATTAACGCCATAACGGAAAAACATACCTCGGAAGAGCTTATTGATTTATTCACCTCCATTACCGTGCCCATATCCAAGATTAAAAACGTCAATGAAGTGGTGGAAGATCCTCTGGTGGCCAGGAGAATTTTGTCCTCAACAGATCCTGTTACAGGGAAAAAAGTAACCCTGGCTCCGCCGCCCAATATGACCCCGTTTCTTGAGGATAACGATCAAAAACTTACCTTTCCGCCCAGGTTTGGGGAACAAAACCAGGAAATATATGGGAATCTGCTGGGATATGACGAATCCACCCTGGCTGAATTCAAAGAAAAAGGAATAATTTAAGGGAGACGATTATGAATATCATCGTTCTTGTCAAACAGGTTCCCAATACAACCAATATCAAGCTGGACCCAAAGACTGGCAATCTTATACGGGAGGGCCTGGAAAGCATTATGAATCCAGATGATCTCCATGCCCTGGAAGCTGGTGTTAAGATCAAGGAAGAGACAGGAGGCAGGGTTATTGCGGTTTCCATGGGTCCTCCCCAGGCAGTGGATGTACTGACCCAGGCCATGGGCATGGGGGCTGACAGGGCAATTCTGCTTTCAGACAGGGCCTTTTCCGGTGCAGACACCTGGGCCACCTCTTATACCTTGAGCAAAGCCATTGAAAAAATCAAAGACTATGATTTGATTCTCTGCGGCCACCAGGCCATTGACGGAGATACCGCCCAGATAGGCCCCCAGGTTGCGGACTGGCTTGATATTGCCCAGGCCACCTATGTCAGGGAGATTGAATCCATAAATCAAAATAATGCTGAAAATGAAATCATTGTAAAAAGAAGGCTTGAAGATGGTTTTGAACGTGTTGCCTGTAAAATACCTGTGCTTTTGACCATAATTTCCGAGTTGAATGATCCCAGATATCCCCACATGGGGCAGCTTATTTCTGCCTGTGAGCAAAAAGCTCCAATTCAGGTGTGGAATGCGGCAGATATCGGTGCAAAGACCATTGAAGTGGGCCTGGAAGGTTCAAATACCCATGTGATCAAAACCTTTACACCCAATTTCAAACGACAGAATGAATTATTGGAAGGTTCAACCAAAGAGGTTGTGTCCAACTTAATAGACAGGTTGAAAAAAAGCGACACCAGTATCAGCCATCGTTTGTAACCTTTTTATACGACTGGATCTTTTTATGAGTGGGCTTTTTGTATGAGTGGACCTTTGTATGAGTGGACCTTTTGGAGGAAAAAATGACAATCTGGATTATAGAAGATAAATGTGACGGGTGCCAGAGATGCATCAAAGTCTGTCCCTATGAAGGCATTGAAATGAAAGGCAATATCGCATCCATTACTGACCGTTGCACATCCTGCGGCGCCTGTATTGAAGCCTGCAAAAAAAATCACGCCATCGAATCGGATATTGAACCAAGACCTGTTCCGGATTTTTCCGACAGACAGGGGGTCTGGGTCTTTGCAGAACAGAATCAGGAAAAACTTGCCAGGGTTTCCCTGGAGCTTCTGGGAAAGGCCCAGGAACTTGCAAAGGCCCTTGGCCAGGAAGTTTCTGCCCTGATCTGCGGAAAAGATGTTTCCCATCTTGTGGAAACCCTCCATGACCATGGAGCTAAAAATGTCTATCTTATTGAAGATGACGCTCTGGAAAACTTTAGAACAATTGCATATGCAAATGTTATTGAGGATCTTGTTCTTACCCATAAGCCTAATATTTTATTGATGGGAGCAACCGGCCTTGGCCGGGACCTGGCACCCAGGGTTTCAAGGCGTGTGGGTACGGGCCTTACAGCAGATTGTACCCAGATTACCATTGATCCGGAAGAAAAACTCATGTACCAGACAAGGCCGGCCTTTGGCGGAAATGTCATGGCAACCATCGCCTGTCGATATACAAGACCCCAGATGGCCACGGTAAGGCCTGGTGTTATGGAAGCCATGCCCTGCAAGCCTGAAGACACAAAAATAATACGACATGAGGTCTCCCTGAAAGAACAGGATATCAGAACCAGAATCCTGGAAAAAATTCTGGAAAAAAAACCAGGAACTGACATTTCTGAAGCATCGGTTGTTGTTGCCGGGGGTAGAGGAGTAAATGGAGAAAAAGGCTTTGCAATGCTCAGGGAACTATCAAATCTCCTGGGAGGAGAGTTAGCCTGTACCCGTTTGATCACGGAAAAGGGAATTTTACCCCATGATGTACAGGTAGGCCAGACTGGAAAGACCATACGCCCGGAAATCTACATTGCCTGCGGCATTTCAGGGGCTGTTCAGCACACAGCCGGCATGATGGGATCACGCTATATCATTGCCATCAATAATGACCCCATGGCTCCTATATTTAAACTTGCAAACTGGAGCATCGTGGGGGATGTCAATGAAATTGTACCGGAATTTATCAAGCAGCTTTCCTCTGGAGGTGCATCATGAGCAAATCTACTAAAACCCAATCCCCTAAGATAAGGTCCAACACTGAAGACATGGTCAGAAAAACCATGGCAGAATTTGTGGACAAGGAAGTCATTCCAATTGCCACGGAATATGACAACAAAGGAGAATTTCCCCAGCATCTTTTTAAAAAACTAGGGGACATGGGAATTTTCGGCATCCGATATCCCAAAAAAGCGGGAGGGTCAGGGGGGAACACAACCCTGTACTGCATTGCCATGCAGGAACTTGCAAGGGGGCTTCTCAGCCTTGCTGCCACCACTGCCATGCAATGTCTCATGGGAACCAATGGCCTTTACCTTTACGGCACAAAAGAGATGCATGAAGAATTTCTCTATCCTGCCCTGAAAGGGGAAAAGATGGGGGCTTTTCAACTGACAGAACCCAATGCAGGGTCTGACCTGAGTGCTGTTCGGACAAAAGCGGAAAAAACCAGTGACGGTTATGTGATAAACGGGATGAAGACCTGGTCCACCAGCGGTCCAAAAGGGGATTTTCATACGGTTTTATGCCAGACCGACCCATCCAAGGGAATCAGGGGGCTTGCATTTTTCCTTGTTCCTGCCTCCACTCCTGGATTTTCATTTTCCAAACCCTTTGATATGCTGGGCACAAGGACCTCATCCCTTTCGGAGATTTACTTTAAAGACTGTCATATACCAACTGAATACAGGCTGGGAGAAGAAGGCAGGGGTTTGAATGTACTCTTGACAATCCTTTCTGAAATCAGAATCATGACTGCATCTCTTGCCCTGGGACTTCACAGGGCTGCCATGGACGATGCCATTAAGTATTGCAAGGAAAGGGAACAATTTGGAAAACCCATCAGCAAGTACCAGCTGGTCCAGGCAAAAATCGCCAATATGGCAGTGAATCTTGAGGCGGGTCAGCTCATGACGGACAAGGTTACCCATTTGATCGACAATGGTAAAGAATGCCTCAACCTTGCTTCCATGGCAAAATACTTTACCGTTGAATCCACCTGCTCTGCCTGTGATGAAGCCATGCGAATTTTCGGGGGGTATGGATACTCCATGGAGTATTCAGTTCAAAGATATTATCGGGACAATCGCTTCCTGCTTTCCGGGGGGGGAACCCATGAAGTTCTACAGACCACAATTGCAAGGGATGTATTATCCAAGGGAACCAGATGAACCAAAGGAATCCATTAAAACTAAAAAATAGTTTTAAAGAAAGAAAATCCCTGGGCCAGGATGTATTTGAATATCTAAAAAGAGCCATCATTGACCAGACCATTGAACCGGGTTCCAGGCTTGTGGAAAGCAAGATTGCCGAAATGCTGGGTATCAGCAGAACTCCTTTGCGGGAAGCTTTGCACAAGCTTGAAAGGGAAGACTGGATTGAAAAAATTCCTTCCGGCGGATTCCAGGTGGTGACCCTGACAAAAGAGGATATTGAGCAGACCTTTGGCATCAGGAGTGTGCTGGAAGCCTATGCAGCAAGACTTGCAGCTGAAAACCACCATGACAGTGATCTGATTCCTTTGGAAAAAAAAATGAAGGAGTACCAGACCGGTCTGGAAAAATCAGGAACAAAAGAAAGCGATAAACTTCATAAAATTAATACGGATTTCCATGATCTTCTCTATGCCTTGAGCCAAAGTCCGAAACTCATCAAGATGATCAACCAGCTCCGGGCACAGATCTCCAGATTCCGCCAGATCATCCTGAAACAGGATGAATATGCTCACAAGAGCAATGACGATCATGTAAAGATGCTGGAAGCCATGAAAAATAGAGATGGAGAGGCAGTTGAACGTCTTGTCCGGGATCATATCATCAAGGGAAAGAACGCGGTATTAACCCAGCTGAAACAGGAAGAAGACCATCTGCAACAGGAAGAAAAAGAAGGTGCCTGAAATCAAGGACATACTGGCCGGAAACCAGCGGGCAGGAGCTCGGATGATCAGGCTCATTGAAGAGAATGATCCAAAAGCCTTTCACTTGCTTCAATCCCTGTATCCCCATTTCGGCAAAGCCTTTATTATTGGTATCACCGGATCACCCGGAGTTGGCAAATCCACAATCATAAACAAACTGATTAGGGAATTCAGAAAATCAGATTTCAGTGTGGCTGTCATTGCCGTTGACCCCACAAGTCCTTATTCCGGTGGGGCAATCCTGGGAGACAGGCTCCGCATGCAGGACCATGCAACCGATGAAAAGGTATTTATCAGGTCCATGGCATCCAGGGGTCGGGCAGGAGGTGTTTCCAGGGCAGCAAAAGATGCTGTGATAGTTCTGGATGCCATGGGGTATGACATCATCATCATTGAGACCGTTGGAGCAGGCCAGTCAGAGTTTGAGGTTTCAAATATTGCCCATTCAACGGGCATTGTGAGCATCCCTGGAACCTGCGACGGAATCCAGGCAGTCAAGGCCGGGATACTTGAAACCGGTGATATATTTATTGTCAACAAGAGTGATAAAGATGGAGCAGATGTGACAATGCATCAGCTTACCATGATCATAGACCTGGCCAATGGAAACAACTGGAAACCATGTGTTTTAAAAACCATTGCCCATGACGGAACTGGAATTGAAGAACTTGCGGCTGTTTTTTTGTCCCATTGGAAATTCATGGAAAAAAACAATCTCCTGGAGGCAAAAAAAAGAGAACATAAAATAAATTATTTTACATCCCTGCTAAAGGATCTTACACTGGAAAAACTTTTGCTGTTCATGGAAAACTCTTCTGAATACAGAGAAGTGTTAAATAAGGTCCTATCCCAGGAAATTGATCCTATCCATGCAGCTGAACAGGTGGTCAAAGAAATAATTTCACCCTTTGTTTATGAAGAACAGACCCATGAAAAAAAACCAAATGGCCTTCATGAACTTAGGGTAAAAAAATAAAAGGAAGATGACCTATGGAAAATAAAATTCGGGGAAAAAAAATTCGGGTGTTGATCGCAAAACCTGGCCTGGACGGCCATGACAAGGGAGCTAAAATTGTGGCCCTTGCCCTGAGAGACGCGGGTATGGAAGTGATCTATTCCGGGCTCCACCAGACCCTTGAGCAAATCATACACACCGCCACCCAGGAAGCCGTGGATATCATTGGATTAAGCATAATGTCCGGAGCACATCTGCCCATTTGTGAAAAACTCATTGTCATGATGGAAAAGGCCGGGCTTTCAGATATTAATCTGGTGGTGGGCGGGGTGATTCCTTTCCAGGATATTCCCGGACTCAAAGAAATGGGAGTTTCTGCTGTATTTCCCGGGGGCACCTCTTTTGAGGAAATTGTCCATGGCATGAAGGATTTGTTTAAAAAATAGGAATTGTTTCTTACTATAACAATTTCTTACTAAATAGAAGGGGCAAAACAATGGGTGTTGCAAAATATATCAAGGATGAACGCGGGGGAATCAAAGAGGTTACCTACCAGTCCGGCATAAAGGTAAAACCGGCCTATGGTCCCCAGGATCTTGAAGAACGCGGATTTACCTATGAAAAAGACCTTGGGGCTCCAGCCCCTGAAGAAACCAATGAACGGTTTAAACTCATGATTGCCAATGGTCAGAATGGCCTTAATGTGGCCTTTGACCTGCCCACCCAGATGGGATATGACTCTGATCATCCCCTGGCTGAAGGGGAAGTAGGACGGGTGGGTATGGCCATTGATTCTTTAAAGGATTTTGAAACCGCCTTTGCCGGCATTCCTCTGGACCGCATCGGATCCGGGCTCACCATCAATGGAGTTGCCACCATAATGATGGCCATGTACCAGGCAACAGCGGAAAAATTCGGATATTCCAAAGAACAGATTTCCACCACCCCCCAGAACGATATTTTAAAGGAAATGATCGGCCGGGGCGCCTGGATATTTCCCGTTGAACACGGAGTCAGGCTGGTCGGTGACAGTATTGAATATGCAGTCAAAGAACTGCCCAAATCAAATCCCGTAAGCATCTGCGGATACCATATCCGGGAATCCGGAGCCACACCTGCCCAGGAAATAGCCTATGCCTTTGAAATTGCCAGGGCCTATATCGACAATGTGGTAAAAAGGGGCATTGCTCCGGAAGATTTTGTGGGCCGATTTTCCTTTAATTTTAATGTTTACGGCAATATGTGGGAACAGATTGCCAAGTTCAGGGCAGCAAGAAAACTCTGGGCCAAAATGTTGAAAAATGAATACGGGGTAACTGACAAGAAAAAACTGTTTTTACGGGGACTGTTTGGCGGCGGAGGTTCAGGCCTGACAAAGGAACAGCCTGAAAACAATATCATGAGAGGGGCTTATTATGCCCTGGGAGCAGCTCTTTCCGGCGCCCAGACCACAGCCCTCTGCTCCTTTGACGAAGCCTATACCATCCCCACCCCACGTTCTGCCCTGCTGTCCTTAAGGACCCTTGAACTGCTCATGGATGAGGTGGGGCTGCGGGACACTGTTGACCCCCTTGCCGGGTCTTATTTTATAGAAACTCTGACCCTGGAGATGGAAGAAAAAATCCTTGAAGAGATGAAAGAGGTCAAAAAGCTTGGAGGCATGGTTAACTGCATATCCAGCGGGCTGATCCAGAGGAAAGTATCCAGACAGGCCTATGAATTTGAAAAAGGTCTCCAGTCAGGGGAATATAAAAAGGTAGGACTGTCATCGCCGGAAACAGATAAGATCAGCAATGATGCAGCCAATAATAAATCAGGCAAAACCAATGTGGAGCTCCATGAATACAATGAAGAATGGGCCAGAAAATCCAAGGCCAATTTAAAGGAGCTCAGGACAGCCAGGGATAACAAAGAGGTGGAGCAAAGCCTTGCTGCCCTGGAAAAAGCAGCCAGAACCAGTGATAATGTCATGCCCCATCTTGTAAAATGCTGCCATGCCTATGCCACTGTGGGTGAAATGGCAGGGGTGTTCAGAAAGGTTTTTGGCGAATGGAATGAACCTGATTTTTATTAATGGATTTTTATTAATAAATTTTATTATTGAATAAGAAATAACTATTTGTGAATAAAGGTCTACTGGATTAAATATTTATTTTGACGGTTACCAGTTAAAGGAGATATCTATTGGAACAGGAAACTTATCGTCTGGGGTGTGATATTGGAGGAACATTTACTGATTTTGTTCTGGTAAATAATAGTACTGGTGAATTTCATACCAATAAATGCCTGACCACACCTTCAGATCCTTCAGATGCGGTGGAACAGGGCATCCTGCAGATGGCCGAGTCAAATCCCGGCTTCATGGACAGGGTGGAAGAGGTGATCCATGGGACCACACTGGTCATCAATGCCATTATTGAAAGAAAAGGGGCCAAAACCGGCCTTGTCACAACCAGAGGATTCAGGGATGTTCTGGAACTTGGCCGGGAAATCAGGTACGATGCCTATGATATTTTCAGTGAATACCCTGAACCCATTGTGCCCCGGGCCCTTCGCATGGAAATTGATGAAAGGATCACAGCAGATTCAAAGATTTTAAAAAATATTGATGAATCCCAGGTAATTGAGGTTCTATTTGCAAAAACTGACCACAAGACTTGAGTCCATGGGTTTTGATGGCAAACTTTTTATCATGCTCTCTTCCGGCGGGATAACCTCGGTTGATACGGCCAGGGAATTTCCCGTCAGGATCATTGAATCCGGGCCCACAGCAGCGGTCATTGCCTCCCAGCACTATGGAAAAATGTTTAATATCAAGGATATGTTCTGTTTTGACATGGGCGGTACCACTGCCAAATCCTGCCTCATCCAGAAAGGCCATGCAGGCCTTGTCTCCACCTTTGAAGTGGGCCGGGTCCAGCGGTTTAAAAAGGGCAGCGGCCTGCCCATCCAGGTTCCTGTTGTGGATCTCATGGAAATAGGGGCAGGCGGCGGCAGCATTGCCAAGATCAGCCGCCTGGGTCTTCTTGGAGTTGGTCCTGAAAGTGCAGGCGCAGACCCCGGGCCTGCCTGTTATGCCCTGGGAGGTAAAAATCCCACGGTCACGGATGCTGATCTGGTTCTGGGATATCTTGATCCTGATTTTTTCCTGGGCGGTACCATGGCCCTTGACATTGAGCTTTCCAAACAAGCCATTCAGGAAAAAATAGCTGACCCATTGGGAACCACCATGGTGGAGGCAGCCTTTGGTATCCATGATCTCATAAATGAAACCATGGCCGCAGCAGCCAAAACCCATATTGCAGAAAAAGGCGGCAACCCAAACATGGTAACCATGTCGGCTTTTGGCGGAGCCGGGCCTGTTCATGCCTACGGCCTTGCCAGAAAAATCGGGGCTCCAGGCATTCTGGTTCCTCCCCTGGCAGGGGTGGGGTCTGCTTTGGGGTTTTTTACGGCTCCTGTGGCCTTTGATCTTTCCAGAAGCCACAGGGTGGCCCTGGATGATGCTGACTTTGCAGAAGTTGAGCAGCTTTTTAACGAACTGGAACAGGAAAGCGCCAATATCCTGGAAGATGCTGCCAAGGGCCAGGAGATCATTTTTGAACGAACCCTTTTGATGCGGTTTAAGGGCCAGGGCGCTGAAACAGATCTTGTGATCCAGCCCAGATCCTTTGACTCTTTTTCAAAACAAGATATCAGGGATCTTTTTGACAAGGAATACAAACGGCTTTACGGAAGGACCTACCAGGAAACCCCGGTGGAACTTGTCACCTTTAAGGTCAGGGCAAGCCTGCCCAAAAGGCCCTTTTCCATACCCAGACTTAAAAATTCTACAGGAAATATTGAATCCTGTATTAAGGGGCAGCGCCAGGCGTTTTCCATTATTCAAAAAGATTATATTCCCTTTACAGTTTATGACCGCTCAAAACTCTTTCCCGATGCCAGAATTCCAGGCCCTGCCATTATTGAAGAACGGGAG
>NBML01000072.1 GCA_002085465.1 Desulfobacteraceae bacterium 4572_89
TGATGGAAACATGGTTTCCATTGAAATCCCATTGACACTTGTTTTTGAAATATCGGAAACAGCTCCGGGCATCAAGGGAGCAAGTGCAACCGCAAGGACCAAGCCCGCAACACTTTCAAACGGGGTTGAGATTCAGATCCCGGAATATCTTGAGGCAGGAGAGATGGTCAAGGTCAATACCGAAACAAAAAAATTCATGTCCAGGGCCTGATCCGGATTGTGTAAATGATAATTCAAGAAACTGGAAAAATTTGTGATGATTTTTATGTTATAGGGTCTGCGGCCATACCGGTCTATCTGTTGGACGGACCAGTGCCTGTGCTTTTTGATGCAGGGGTGACTCCCGGGGCTTTTATCTATGAAGCCGGGATCAAAGAGATCCTGGGAGAGCGGGAACCAGAATTTTTATTTTTAACCCATTCCCACTTTGACCATATCGGGTCTGTGAGTCATTTTAAGGCGGTATGGCCTGATCTTAAAATCGGCGGTTCTGTTCGGTGCAGCGAAATTTTGGAAAAACCCAGGGCTGTTCAGCTGATGTGGGATTTAAATTCTGAAGGTAAAAAAAATATTAAAAAAATGGGTTTGTCGCCCATTAATGAAAATGGGTTTGAATCCTTTGAACTGGATATCCTTGTTCAACCGGACCAGACCATTGAACTGGCCCCGGAATTTCGTGTGGTGGCCCTGAATACACCCGGACACACATGGGATTTCATGAGCTATTGGATTCCTGAAAAAAAAATCCTGATTGCTTCGGAATCAGTTGCCACCTATGAAAACAAAGGCTATCTGCAGCCGGAGTTTTTAGTTGATTTTGATGCCTATATTGATTCTTTGAACCGGCTTGCAAAGCTGGGAGCCACAATCTTATGTCCAGGACACTACTCGGTGTTTACAGATGAAGATGCCCTGGCACATTTCCCTGGTTCCGCCAAAGCGGCAAATGATTATCTGTCCATGACGGAGGCATTCCTTGCCAGGGCAAAAGGGGATATTGAACAGGCTGTCTTGTGGGTTAAGGCTGAGGAGTGGGACAACAGACCATGGCCAAAACAACCGGAATCTGCATATCTGTTAAATACCTGGCAGCGGGTTAAAATCATATGGAACCGGATGAATAAGTCTTAAAGCGTTTATTCCTTCTTTTTTTAAATTGAGCATTTTAAATAGCTTATATTTTTTTTGAAAAATTTATTTCAAAAAAAAATATTTGAAATAGAACTCTTGATTTTTTTATTTTAATGTGCTTAATTTCAATATGCTTAATTAAAATTACAAGGGGAGGGACACACACAAATGCGCCATGTGCGTATAAACAATCGATTATCCCTCATGTTTTGCCTGGATAGAGGGTAGTAACCTTGTCAGAAATGTATGCGAGTATTTAACGGAACCTGGATTTGACAGTGTCGTCCGTCCGGACCTCCTTGAAAAATGGGAAGCCTTTGCAGATGCTAAAACCTGGGATTTTTTCTGAAAAAAGGGATTAAATGGAATATATGGTGATTTGAATGAATACAGAGGCCGTTGTAGACTATATACTCTCCACTGGATGGGATGATTTTCCCGGAATTGTGCAGCACCAGTCCAAAAGATGTCTTCTTGATGCTTTGGGTGCCATGATTGTCGGAACACAAACACCGGTTTATGAAATCATGCATCAATATGTTTCCATTCAAATGGGGACAGGACCTGCTGCATTGATGAACAGCGTCCTTAAGAGCAGCACGACCGGGGCTGCTCTGGCCAACGGTTTTGCAGCCAATGCACTGGATATTGACGATGGTTGCAGACTGGCAAAAGGGCATCCCGGGTCCAGTGTGCTGCCGGTGGTTCTGGCAGCTTCCCAAGGGGCTCATTCCTGTGATGGAAAGCAATTCCTGACCGCTTTGATCCTAGGATATGAGACGGCCATACGGGCCGCTTATATACGTCACGCCGTCTACTCAGTTTACCATTCATCAGGAAGCTGGGGAGGGATCGGCAGTGCTGCTGCCGCTGGAAAGCTTTTGAAACTTAATGAAAATGAGTTGTTCAATGCCCTGGGGGTCTCGACGTACCATGTTCCTCTTGCACCCATGATGATAGGGATTGAAACGCCCAGCATGGTCAAAGACAGCATCGGATGGGGTGCTTTCGTAGGTATGTCCAGTGTTGAGATGGCCAGATCAGGCTTTACAGGACCCAGATCCATTTTTGATGAATCTCCTAATGAGGAATGGATCAGTTCCCTGGGACATACCTTTGAAATTATGAATCTGTTTTTCAAACCCTATGCAGCATGCCGCTGGGCACAACCTGGTGTTGACGGTGTTCTAAAAATCATGGGTCAGGAAAATCTGACCATTAAAAACATTGGCCGAATACGTATTTATACCTTTTCAGAAGCGGCGGCATTGAGCCGGGAATATCCCAGAAACACTGAAGATGCCCAGTACAATTTTTCCTATCCCATTGCCGCTGCAGTGATTCATGGGAAAGTCGGCCCGAAACAAATGCTCCCTCCTGTTATATTTGATGAAACCCTGCATCAGATCATGGATAAAATAGAAGTTTTTGTTGAAGACCGGTTTCAAAAAGAATTTCCGGCAAAAACCCTTGCCGACATTGAGATTGAAGATATTCATGGAAACTGTATCAGATCCGGTGTTATGTCCGCCAGGTGGGATTTGAGCAATACTCTTCCAACGGATAAAGAACTTAAAGAAAAATTTCTATGGCTTGTTTCGCCTGTTTTAGGGAATGACAAGGCCCGGTTACTTATTGAACTGATTTTCAAGCTGGACCAGTGTGAATCCATTGATCCGCTTATGGATCTGTGCAAGGGCAATACAGAGGAATGCAAGAGGTGATTCGTGATAAAATTTGCTACACATGGCATCATATCCTGCCTATTGACACTTTTTTTGTGGGGTTGATGAGAACTTGAATGTGATTAAATGGATACGGGTAAGGGAACATCCGCCAGGGTGTTCCGGTAAAATTATAAGTAGTTTAATCGAAATGACAGGCAGGTAAAATATACTGCCCTCTAGCAAAAGGAGAGTCCAATGACAAGCGGAGGACGGATAGGAGGCATGTACAAGCCTCTGACAGATCATCAAATTGAAACCATCCATCAAAAGGCCCTTGATATTCTTGAGCAGGTCGGGGTGGGATTTGATAAAAATTTTAAGGCCCTTGGCATGCTAAAAGAAGCCGGCTGCCGGATTGATGAGGAAACCAGAAAGATTTTCATGCCCCGGGATCTTGTCACCAAAATGGTCAATAAGGCACCTGGGGATTTTACCCTTTACAGCCGGGACGGAAAAAACGACATGCTTATGGGAAAAGACCGGGTGTATGCCGGGACCGGAGGAACTACCGTGTCTATTCTTGATCTGGACAGTGGTAAAATGCGTGAAACCTGTCTTAAGGATCAGTATCGGATTACCAAACTGGTGGATACACTGGATAATATTCACTTTTATCAAAGTGCAGTAGTCCCGCTGGATGTGGAAGGTGACAGGTATGACCCCAATATCCTTTTTGCGGCCATGATGGGCACCACCAAACACATCATGTTCGGATGTAATTTCGCATCAGGGCTGAGAGAAGCTTTTGATATCGCGTCCATTGTGGTCGGCGGAGCAGATAAATTAAGAGCAAAACCTGTATTTTCCATCTCATCCTGTGTGATTATCAGTCCCTTAAAATTTTGTTCCGAAAGTGTGGCCAATATTCAGCAGGCAGCCCGTCTGGGTGTTCCGACAACCATTACCAGTGCCCCCATGAGCGGTTCCACAGCCCCCATGACCATGGCGGGTACCCTGCTGCAGTCCCATGCCGAGGAACTGGCCGGAATCAGCCTCCACCAGTTAACCGCCCCGGGAGGGCCTGTCTTATATGGTGCCCTGCCGGCCCGGGCGGATCTGAAAAGCATGGGATACCGGGGAGGCGCCATTGAATGTGGTATGATGCAGGCTGCCCAGCACCAGCTCTCCCAAAGAATTGACATTCCCAACTATGCATCATCAGGCTTAAGCGATGCCAAAATTCCCGATGCCCAGGCCGGGTGGGAAAAGGCCTTTACCACCCTTCTGGCCGTTATGGGAGGCAACAATTATATCCACCGCCTATGAGCAGTATATTATTGATGACGAAATAATTGGTGCCAGCTGCAGCCTGCTCAAAGGAATCCCCATGGATGAAGATCACCTGGCATTTGATGCTATCAAGGAGGTGGGCCCCGGGGGACACTACCTGATGAATCCCCATACCATGAAGCATCTCAGAACGGAATATTTCGAGGGGAACGGTGTCAGCCATACCGGCAATCGAAACAACTGGGAAAAGGATGGTTCCCAGGATACCTGGCAGCGGGCCAATGCTATGGCAAAGAACATCGTTTTTGGCAATGCACTGCCCAAGCTGGATTTGGAGGTTGAAAAAATCATCCGGGAAAAATTTGATATTGCACTAAATATCAACTGATAATTGGTTTGCCTGTGTGGACGAGTCGTATGAAACGGCAAAGGCTGTAGTTTTTGACGATGCCTGGCCCAAATTTGCCATGGCGGTTAATTAAAAAATTCCAGGGCCTCACTGCATTCGTCATATCTTTGAAGTTTTTCAGCAGTCCCTTTGGGAAGCCTGTTGCTGTACTCGGCACACAATACGGTCAAAAAAGCAATGGGAGAGGTGTAACTTTCACCAAAGGATAAAAGATTCAATGGTATAAAAAATGAAATGTCTGCAATGGCAGCAGCCGGAGAGATGGCGGTATCTGTAATTACGATAACCTTTGCGCCCTTCTTTTTTGCATATTTTCCAAGCTTGAGGGCTTCTCTGGGATATCTGGGAAAGCTGATGAGAAAGACAACAGAGTCCGGTGAAAGTTTTTCCATGGCCGAAAATGAAGTAATTGACGAGTCGTAAAGGATATCAGTGTGAAAGTTGAGTTTGGATAGGTTTTGACCCAGATACATTGCAAGGGGGCTGGAAGCGAGAGATCCCAGAATGCAGAATCGATCCGCCTTGACCATCAAATCCAGGCATGCCACATAGCTTTTTTTGTTTATATTTTCCAGAAGGTTGACAGTGTTGGAAATTTCATTTTGCAAAAGCTTGTGAAAGATAGAATTTTTTTCTGGGTGGTGACCAATGTCCTTCCCAAGAATGCTCCTGAGTTTGTACCTGTTAAATGCGCTTAGGTCGGATTGAATTAATTGCTGGGTCTGTTTTGCAAAATCCGGATAACCTTTAAAACCCAGGGTTTTACAAAATCTGACGATGGTCGCACCAGATACTTTGGATTGTTTTGCAGTATCTGCAACATTTAAAAAAGCGATTTCATTTGCATTTTTCAAAACATAATCTGCAAATGCCATCTGCTGTTTGGTGAATTTTTCCTTACTGTTTTTAATCTGTTCAAAAAGGTTTTCCAAAATGATGACCCAAATGCTTTTTTTAAAATTAGAAAAACGGTAAAATACCTGTGTCAGTTATGTCTTCTTTTTTATCTGTTCCTTAAAGCAGATAACAGATTTATTGCAGGATGTAAAGTTGGTTCCAGAACAATTTTATTGGAAAAATTATTTCAAATTCAGGTTGATTCGGAAAATTTGAATTAATACAAAAAATTACCAGGAAAGCTGCTTTTTTTCTTGACAATAACCTGGGGGTTCAATATTTATTGTTGTCGATTTATGAAATAAATATTTCAATTTTCAATTACTATGATGCTGTAATCATAGGCGGTGGAATCCACGGCTGTGCCACAGCTTATTATCTTGCCAAAGAGCAGGGAATGAAAAATATTGCCTTGATTGAACGGACATGTGTGGGATACGGCGGGTCCGGACGCAATACTGCAATTGTACGGGCCAACCAGAGGACCCAGGCCAATCTCAGACTTCACAAGGAAGGCCTTGAACTGTGGCCGGTACTGACAAAAGAACTGAACTTCAATTTGATGTTCAATCAATCGGGACACCTGAGCCTTGCCCACTCTGAATCCACCATTGGCGCCTTTAGAATCAATGTTTCCTCAGCTCAACTGTCTGGTGTGGATTGTCGGTTCATTGATGCCCGGGAATGTAAGGAATTGGTTCCGGCTATTAATCTGTCCCGGGACATCACCCACCCGGTTTACGGTGGAATTTACTCTCCACCGGGGGGCGTCCTGAGACATGACGCTGTCATGTGGGCCCTGGCCCGGGGAGCTGCTCAGCATGGCGCCCATATACATGAGGGGGTGGAGGTTACCGGTATTGACGTATCAAATAATAAAATTACAGGGGTGAGGACAACCAGGGGTAAAATAAAAACACCCAACGTTATTGTGGCCGCAGGTGGATATAGTGTACAGCTGGCAGATATGGTCGGTATCAAGCTGCCGGTACACCCGCTGACCATTCAGGCCATGGTCACACAGCCTCTAAAGCCCTTCCTGGACCTTGCCTTGAGTTCAGGTGCATACGATATCTATATCACACAGACCCTCAAAGGTGAGATCGCTAGTGGTGCCCATATGGACGAAGCCCCGAATTTTACCAGCGCCGTGACCAGCCTATGCCTGAAACACCAGGCCGAGATGCTCACCGAACTGCTTCCCTGCATGAAAGGGGCCAGATTTATGAGAATCTGGGCAGGGCTCGCAGATATGGCACCGGATATGGCTCCCATTGTTTTTGGAAATGACGAAATACAAGGGTTCTATTTCAACGGTGCCTGGGGATATTACGGGTTTAAATCCGGCCCTATTGTCGGCAAATATATGGCTCAATTTGTAGCCACCGGAGAAACACCGGGCCACCTTGAACAATTCACCAATAAACGATTTGCCCAGTTTCGATATACCGGTGAAAAGGCAATACCGGCAGAAATAGGTCCCTGGAATTAGTTCCCGGAATAAAAAGGAGATGCAATGTTTACGATAACCTGTCCGATTTGCGGAAAAAGAAGCCAGAAAGAATTTCGATACGGGAATGAGGACCTGGGGCCCATGCCGCCCCGGGAACGTCTCACACCGGAACTATACCTTGAATACATATACAGCAACGGCAATCGGGCCGGTGTCCAGAAAGAATGGTGGTGCCATAAACAGGGCTGTGGAAGCTGGTTCACAGTGGAAAGGGATACCCTGACGAATTTGCAGGTAAATACAGGAGAGAAGAAATGAAACGGCTACACCAGCCTTTAACAAGCCTGATTGATGAAACCCGTAAAGTCACTTTTAGCTGGGAGAAAAAAGAATTTACAGGGTTTAAGGGAGATACCCTGGCAACGGCACTCCATGCATCAGGGGTAAAAACTATCAGCAGGAGCCTTAAATATCATCGGCCTCGCGGCCTTTACAGCCTGGATGGTGAAGGGGTTTCCACCATGGTGGAGGTGGATAAGATGCCCAACACCCGTGCAGAAACCACCCAGATTAAAAATGGAATGACAGCACTTGCCCAGAATTATACCGGATCTCTGAATTTTGACCTGAAGGGAATAAACGACAAATTGTCCTGGATGATGTCTGCCGGATTCTATTACAGGATGTTTCACAAACCGGAATTTTTATGGAAAAGGGTTATTGGGCCCATCCGTAATACCGCCGGCACTGGTAAACTTGATATGGACCATGATTATGGAAGGCAGGTTGAAGAAAGATTTCTTCACACGGATGTCTGTATTATCGGCGGTGGTCCCGCAGGAATGACAGCAGCCCTGGCCGCGGCAAAAACCGGTGCCAGTGTCATCCTGATTGAACGTAGGGGGCAACTGGGCGGCTTTTACAGTTGGCGGACCGCATTGATCAACGGCCTTGCAGCGGTAAGCCGGGGCAGGGAGTTGGAAACACAAGTACGTGCAGTCTCCAACATCCTGGTTCTTGATAACACCTTTGCCATGGGTGTCTGGGGAGAACGTCAGGTGACTGCCTACCGGAAGGGAAAAGAAGATGAGCCGTTCTTTGAACAATACATTGAAATCATGTCAGGCAGTGTGGTTTCAGCTACAGGATGCCTTGAACGGCCTTTGGTTTTTGAACACAATGACCGTCCCGGCGTCATGCAGGCCGATTGTGCCCACCGCCTGGCCCACCAGTATGGAGTATCACCGGGCAAAAGAATTGCTTTCAGTACAGGTGACAATTTAAGCCTTGAAGCTGCCGCGGATCTGGCCAAACTAGGATTGAAGGTGGTTATGGTGGCCGATTCCAGGGAAAGCGGCCATGATCCCGAACTTTTAAAGGAGCTTGATAAACTTAACATTCCTGTGTGGAAAAACTATTCCGTATCCCGTATCTGGGGCCAAAGTACCATCAAAAAGGCACGTTTCACAGATATTAAAACCGGGGCATCAACAATAGTAGTTTGTGATACAATGGTGACCAATGCCGGTAGAACAGCAGATGTGAGACTTTTATCAACTGCCGGAGCAAAGGTCCGCTATAATAAAAATCTTGGATATTTTGAACCGGAAACCCTGCCGGAAAATGTTTTTTTTGCAGGACGGGCCAGGGGATTTGAAAGCGGAGTGAATATAGAGGCCTCAGGATACCATGCCGGGCTCGATGCAGCCCAGGCACTTGGGTTTGCCGTTGAAAGTTTCAGAAAAGAAAAGGTATTGGAAAATGAAGTCCATTCTCCCTGTCTGATTGCCAGATCTTCTTATATCGGCAAGGGGTCCAAGAGTTTTGTCTGTTTTGATGAGGATGCCACATACAAAACCCTTGTCCAGGGCGTTGAGGCTGGTATGGAGCGTCCGGACCTGGCCAAGCGGTTTGTTTCCGTGGGGCTGGGAGCGGGTCAGAGTGCGCTTCCTGGTAGTAATTTATCCCTGCTTCTTTCTGAAATCACGGGTAAATATATAGACGGTTTCAGACCCACAAAGGTAAGGCCTCCCATAGAACCCATAAGCCTGGACACCCTGGCAGGACCCAATCATGCTATTTTCAAAGTTACGCCCCTCTACGATAACCTGATAAAAACAGGCGCGAACATGCAGCGCATGGGGATCTGGAAACGGGTTAAATATTTTGGTGAAGACCCAAGCTGCAAAGAGGAAGTCAAAAACGTCAGAAATAATGTCGGGATTACCGATGTATCCACCCTGGGGAAATTTAGGATATTCGGACCTGATGCCAAAAAGGTGTTGGACAGGATCTACATAAATCCCATGTCCGATTTCAAGGAGGGGATGCTCAAATATGTGGTTGCATTGAACCAGGACGGCTGTCTGCTTGACGATGGAGTTGCCTCGAAAATAGGCAAAGAGGATTATCTGTTCACCACTTCCACCGGGCATGCTGCCAAAACCATAGAGTGGTTTCGCTTTCACAGCAGATATGAAAACTGGCAGTACAACATTGTCAACCTGACGGATCAGCTTTCCGGTGTCAACATTGCCGGGCCAAACAGCCGCAAGGTACTTGAAAAACTGGTTGATATCGATCTTTCAAGGGATGCATTCCCCCACAACGGTATTCAAAAGGCCAGTATCCTTGGTGTTGAGGCCTGGTTGATGCGGGTGGGATTTGTTGGCGAACTGGCCTATGAAATTCATCTGCCGGCATCAGCAGCCTCATCCCTATGGGACGTATTGATGGAGGCGGGCCGGGAATTTAATATAAAACCCTTTGGTCAGGAAGCCCAGTTTATATTGAGACTGGAAAAGGCACATGTGATTATCGGCCAGGAAACCGAGGCACGGGTAAACCTCCTGGATGTGGGAATGGGATTTGCGTGGGCAGGGAAAGACATAGGGAGCAGGAAAGTAGGCGCCTATGCCCTTGAAGTTGCTGAAACCCAGTCCAAAAGATTGAAACTGGTGGGTTTTACAGTTGATGATCCCGAAGAATTTCCCATGGACGGTGCCGTCATTGTCCGGGGAGACAATGATGTGATAGGTAATATCTGTTCGTGTCGGTACAGCCAGGCATTGGAAAAACCCTTTGGTATGGCCCTGGTGGATGAATCTTTATCCGGCAAAGGATCTAAATTGGAATTTTTTCAAGATGGTATGAACATCAAAGACCGAATAAGGGCCACGGTCTGTGACACCCCTTTTTACGATCCCAGAGGATTAAAACTCAAAGCCTAAGGAGAGATAACCAAAATGAATGCCTTAAAACGCGTTTTACCTTCAAGTCTGCCGGCAGAAATCGCTGAAATGGAAGAGCGGAACAACTATTCCATCGTTTTGAAATATAAAAATGAAATGGAAAATTCACCCTGGATTGTTGATCTTTCCCATTGCGTTAAACTGGATTTTCAATGCAATGGAAACCCTGAAACCCAGGCCATGGGAATGGATCTTCCTAAAAAAGCAGGCAGGGCCGTCTGTTCTGGTGAGTGGCTGGTTAGTGCCTTGGGCCCATCTCAGTTCAGCTTCATCCACATCCTTGGCAAAATGGTTGAACTGCCAGAAGATCATCGTTTCACAGATATAACGGATGGCCGGTGTCTGTTTGCCATGGGCGGGAACGGTGCCGACCGGCTCATGGGAAAAATTACCCGGATGAATTTTTCCGATTCAACACTTGAGCTGCCATGTGTCCTTCAGGGGCCAATGCTCCATACCTTTGGCCAGCTTTATATTCTGGAAAAAGCGGGGCAAAAGATTTTTCTGCTCAGCCTTGGCAGGGGATATGCCCGAAGTGTCATCCATGCTGTGCTGGATATAGGTGCCCCATACGGCCTTACGCCGTCCGGTCTAGACCGGTTTACCCAAGCGGTTACAAAATAAGGATGTGAAGGATTTATCGGGATAATGGAACAGTTAATAAAGAATTCCCGGTTTTTTTACCCTGTTTTAGAGAAAGCCTGATAAAGCCGGGGATATCGCTATCTTTGTCAAATCTTAAATTGATCATGGCCCGGGTCATGGCCACATAGATGAGGTTGAATTCATCAGGGTCAACCCCTGCAGGATCAATAATATTTTCCTCCTTTACCAGGGGATGAAAATCATCCATGAGAAGGACATTGGACCATTCAAGGCCCTTTGATTTATGGGCTGTGGTAAGAAGAATCCCGGCATCTGTTTCGTGTACAGATTGTTCCATTATACTGTCCACATGTCCGGGAATCTTGAAACTATATTTTTCAATTATTTTACAGAGACTGGAAAGTTCAAAATCCTCCACTGTCCTGGCATAGGATTTTAAACCCTGGAAGGAACCAAACCTCTTGATATAGGGATCATTTATCCTGGACGAATCATTTTTGTACAGATAATAGACGTCTTTGAGGATGTTCAGCCTATAGCTTCCCGCTCCTCCCACAAATCCAATTTTATGGTTTTTGTATAATTGCACGGCCTTGTCAAAGAGTGTGGCATTGGCCCTTGCTATAATTGTATGAAACTCAGGCTCCCCTGAAACTATAAATCTGCTGATGGCCGTCGCCCACCAGGATTATGGAACAGGGGTTGGGGTTTTGATCTGTTCGGGTCTGGGCAAAGACAATGGCAGCAGTTACTGGATTGATGCCCTGGGCCTCATCCAGGAGAATGCAGTCATAGTGAAGGCCAGGGAATGGGTGGTTCTGGCTGTTACATTGCCAGGGAACTTCCGGGCTGCTTCCAATTGTACGCTTTTGTTAAAGGCAATGTATAAAAATCGTATCTTGGGACGTCTTTTGGTATACTCTACCAGGGTGGTGGTTTTGCCGGTACCGGCAAAGGCCATGATTTTAAGTATTTTGCCCGGCAAAAGATCACAATTGATAATCTCTTCTTGTTCATTTGTAATTTGAATCATTTTTTATATGAAAGTAGTAAAATTTGGGTTGTGAGTATTGAGATTGGAATATTGCAATTTTTTCTCATAACTCATATCTCAATACTCATAACTTTCATTTTTCGTTGTTCGTTTAAGCTTTGGGGAACAGAGTGTGGCACTTATTTCAGGAAAAAACCTTTTTTTTCAAGAAAAGATTTCATCTGGGGTCGGATTACCTTGCCCATAAAGGCCGCCATCTGACTGCTCCATGTCTGGTCCTTGAGGTTGCTGTCCCTGGTTTGATAATATTCTTGAATGGTCTTGTCATAAATGTCCAGGTGCTCTTCTGGAGTCAGTACCGGGCCAGGGGATAAATCTTCTGCCCTGGCCGGGTTATCAAAGGTTTCTTCTTTCATTACCAGGGCTTGAGGTAACCGAGGCTTGGTGTCCGGGGTCTGATCAGGATAGCCCAGACACATGCCAAACACCGGGTAGGCATGATCCGGGATATTCAACAGGTCACTTACCCTGGCCGGATCATTTCTGATACCTCCAATGAATACCCCGCCCAGTCCCAGGGATTCCGCAGCAACCATCAGGTTCTGAGCTACCAGGGCCGTGTCCACTGTTCCCACCACAAATTGTTCGGCCCATCCGGTTTCTGGTTTTATTTTGTGGAGCCTGCAGGCAGCTTTAAGCCGGGTCAGGTCGGCACAGAAAACAAGGAAGATTGGTGCCTTTTCAACCCATGGCTGAGGGCCTGCCAGGTCTGCAATCTCTTTTCTGGTTTCCCTATCCTTTACCCGGATAATTGTATAGGCCTGGACATGGTGGGAGGTGGAAGCACACTGTGCAGCCATGACAATGGCCTGGAATTTAGATTCTTCAAGGGGTTTGTCCCTGAACTGGCGGACAGACCTGTGGGATGATAAAATATCCAGAATTGGATTTTTGATTTCTTCAGTTTGTATCACGGTTTCTCTGCCTCCAGTATATTATCCCCAAGTTTTTTGTCATCCCCAAAAATATGATCCAAAGACATAGGTATCTCCTTTAAGTGGTGATTAAGATCAGAGTATAGGAAAAATACCAGGTTCCAGGGTTAATTTCAAGAAAACTGTCTGTTTATTAAATTTCGGGTAAATATCAGGTAAATACAGGGTTATATCTTGGCTTGTATGATAATTTAATAGTATAGGAATTTGCCGTTCGATATTAGGCTAACAGCCAATAGCTATAATCTTGGACCATAGAGCGCTGACTTTAATTGAAGAAGCATAAAATAATAATAAAGCTTGACTTCCATTGGCATTCCTGTATTATTCATCAAATTCGCGCTGTTGAAGCGCTTCGGTTTCATCCCAAGGAGTATATCCCCGACAAAAGGAGTGGCATTACCCCCCAAAGTAGAAACTGGTATTATTTTTATTTTTTATTACAGGAGACTGCCAATATGGCTACCGGTATCGTAAAATGGTTTAACGACTCAAAAGGTTTTGGATTTATCGAGCAGGAAAACGGAAAAGATGTATTTGTACATCACAGCGGCATTAATTCAACAGGTTTTAAATCCCTGAATGAAGGAGACCGTGTTTCATTTGACATTGAAGAAGGCCAGAAGGGCCCTGCAGCAACAAATGTAACAACTCTCTAAGTTAACCATTTTTTTGGTTTAAAAAAGTCATCCTAATTGTATAAATTAGCGACTTGAACTTGAAAAAAATAAAGACCCTGGGCAAAATTTTGTTCAGGGTCTTTTTTTATGGCGATTCAGAAGAAAATAAAGGGAACTGAATTTTAGATCAGGACATGCAAATGAAGTTTGATAAGAAAAGTATTGATAAAGTGATTGGCATTCTGAAAGAGGAAGTGGTCCCGGCAGAAGGATGTACAGAACCCATTGCCATTGCCTATGTGGCGGCCAGGGCCAGGCAGGTCCTGGGAAAAATTCCGGACCGGATGGAGGTCTTTGTTTCAGGAAATATGATTAAAAATGTTAAAAGTGTTGTTGTCCCCAACAGCGGAGGCCTTGTGGGCATTGAAGTATCCGCTGCCATGGGAGCCCTGGCCGGAGATCCTGACAAGGAACTGCTGGTCATCAGTTCTGTATCTCCCAAAGCCATGGAAGGGGTTAAAGAGTTTTTAAAAAAAAATCTTGTGGATGTGGTCCATGAAAAAACTGACATTAAGCTATATGCAAAAATTCTGCTGTTCAGCGGCGAGGAATCAGCCAGCGTTGAGGTCAGGTATACACATACCAATATCACAAAGGTGGAAAAAAATGGGAAAATAATTTTGGATCGGGCCTGCAAGGACACTGTATTTAGTTCTCCCCTGAAAGACCGCGAAATCCTTTCCATTGAATTTATCTATGAGTTAGCTGGACAAATCGATCTGGATCTTATACGGCCCATGTTTCAACAGGTTGTGGATATGAATACCAGGATTGCCAAAGAGGGCCTTGAAGGTAACTATGGGGTTAATCTTGGAAAATGTATTAAAGATAACTGCAGCAGGCAGTGATGCCCGCATGAGCGGATGCCCTCTGCCAGTGATGACTACCTCTGGTTCAGGAAACCAGGGCATGGCAGCATCCCTTCCCATTATCGCTTTTTGCCGGGACAGGGACCTGGGTGAGGATGAATTGATCAGGGGCCTTTTTATATCTCATCTGTCAACCATACATATAAAAACCCAGATCGGCCGTCTCTCTGCCTTTTGCGGAGTTGTCTGTGCATCGGCTGCTGTGAGCGGGGCCCTGACTTTTCTAATGGGCGGGGATTACAGGGTAATTGGATCATCCATTACCAATACCCTGGGCAATATTGCAGGAGTAATCTGTGACGGGGCCAAGGCCTCCTGTTCCATGAAGACAGCAACAGGAATCTATTCAGCTTTTGATGCCATGGCATTATCCTTTAACAGTAAATCCCTGGATTCCGGGGACGGCATTGTTGGTGAAGATGTGGAAGCCACTATCCGGAATATAGGGGAGCTTGCCCAGTCCGGCATGCAGCAGACCGATGATGTTATTTTAAAAATCATGACACAAAAAAAGAGTTATAAAGACTGATAAAAATCAGTACTCCTGTAAATTCCATCTGTGCATTGAGCCTTCGGCGTTTAGGTGTTGCCCTAAAAAGGATGTTGAGCTATTTTATCAAAAATCTAACCGATTATGGCTAAAGGCGCACAGGTAGAAACTTATGAAATTATTTGATTTGCCGCGCATGGGGGTATTGTTTTCGCATTGGCCATGTTTAAAAGCTGTTCAACCGTGATATTGTCAAGGCAGTCAAACATGGCATTGGATGCCTCAATCCAGACCCACCTGGAGAGACATTCCCCGGCTTTGTTGCAGACCTTGCATGAACTTTTCTGATCTTCAGCGCAATCGGTAATCTTGGTCTGTCCTTCCAATGTCCGTACGATCATGCCAATGGTAATCTCGCCTGGAGGTATGGCAAGCATATGCCCCCCGGATGCTCCTCTCTGGCTTTTGATCAGGCCGGCTTTTTTTAATTTAACAGTCAATTGTTCCAGGTATTTCAGGGATATGTTCTGGCGCTTTGATACATCACCCAGGGGAACAGGTTTTTTTGAGCCGTAAACACCCAGATCAAGAATTAATCTTGTGCCATACCGGCTTTTTGTGGTGAGCCTCATTTTGAATACGCACCTTTTGTGTTTATTGGTCTTCTTCCAGGGGTTTCATGTGATCCGGAATAATCAGCATTTTGAGAATTAAAGGTTTTAGAAAAGACCATTTTATACCGATTTCAAACTCCTCTTCCAGGTCACGTATGGCATCCCAGCAATTATGGCAGGGGGAAATTACTAGTTTGGCTCCCGTAGCAAGGATCTGATCCCTTTTGACCTTAAGTCCGACGTTCCGTTGTTTGCGAAAATATCCAATCCCGTTAAATCCGCCGCCCCCGCCGCAGCAGAAGTTATGTTCTTTGTTGGGGGACATGTCTATGAAATAGCCCGGTTCCACAATATAGGAGATAATTTCCCTGGCAGTTTCTCTGAGTCCATGGTTCCTCACATAGTTACAGGAGTCCTGGAGAGTGACTGGTTCTTTAATTTTTTTTGCCGGGTCTATTTTCAGTTTTCCAGTTCGTAATGCCTCGGCCAGCCATTCAATATAATGAATGGACTCAACCGGCGGTCTTCCGCTTTTTCTTCCTACCCAATAGGGACCTTCCACAACTGTGGCCCTGTGTGCATGGCCGCATTCAGTGCCTATCATTCGTTTGGGGCGCAATCGTTCCATGGCATCATAAACACTTTCCACCTGCATTTTGCAGGCTGCCCAGTCACCGGCAAACATGGCCAGGCTGGTGAGTTCCCACCCCTTTGTCGGTATGGTCCATTTTTCCCCTGCAATATGAAATAATATGGCTGCTTCAGCCAGATCTTCGGGATAATGTTTGGCCTCCCTGGCATTGACCGTGTACATGATGTCTGCATCTTCCACATCCACAGGTACGGTCAGGCCGGGATAATCCTCTTCATACTCTTCCACCATCCATTCAAAGGTATCAATATAATCTTCGCTGGTGATATCCATTTGGGCATTGTAAACCCGATGCATACCAGCACCTATTTTCATTTCCCAGGGCACAAACCCCTGCTGGTATAAAAGACCCCGCAGATACCCGAACATGATGCCGGTATCAATACCATGGGGGCAATAGGTGCCGCACCGGTTGCAGCAGGTGCACTGGGCCCAGGCCACTTCCATGGCATGGAGCATGAAGGCATTGTCTACCTTGCCCTTTTTCCGTATGATTTCACCAAGGGTGGACTGAATTTTATAGGCAGGAACCTGTTTTGGGTCCCTGTCATTTGCAAGATACAGAAAACAGCTGTCAGCACACATGCCGCAGTGGGCACAGATTTCAAGCCAGGTTCTGATTCTGGTTTTACAGGTGTTCTGGATTGTTTTCCATAAAAGGTCGGAATCTATTTCCAGATTTTCCATCTCTTCATAGTATGTTTTGCCGCTCTTGTCCGCAAGAAGGGTTGTGATCCCTTCTGCCGTGTCAACGGGTTTTTTATTGCATAATGTACCTTCCGGCATGGATATTCTCCTTGAACAAAAATACATGGGACAGCTTTGTAAAGGGAATGGCCACCAGGACCAGTTCGCCTGTCAGGATATGGGTATTTAACCAGAAAGAATAATTTCCAATCTGGTACCGGGCCATCAGGCCGGTGACAAGGGGTGCCAGTGAGAGTAGTAATACCCCCCAGTCCTTTTTGTCAGTCATGATTCTGACTTCAGACCACACCAATGTGGAAGCCGAAAAAAGCGGCAGCCATTACAGGCTGGGTTCTCCATCCATAGGTGCCGTAGGGGATCAGCCATTTGTAAATGGATCGGACAGCCCCTTTAAATCCCATCATCGGATATTCTTTATAGGCAACTCTGTCAAGTTGCCAGGAAAGTCCTTTAAAATATTGATAAAATCGAATAATCATTCCAATAATACAGACCCCGAGTGATACATAAAATACAGGTCCTGTTAATAATCCATGCATTATTGCCTCCATATTCTTATTAGATTATTGTATTGATCTTTTTATTTCTTAATTTTGTTCTAATGAGTATTATTTTTATTCATCCCGGTCTGTCAGGTAAAGCCAGTAAAGGGGCATGAAAATCAAAATTGCACCCATCACAAGATAGGTTATTCCCTTGGAATAAGTCATAAAATCGTGGAGAGTAAAAAATTCCATATAGTTTCTCCTTATATTAATGCTCTTCTTTGTAGTCAGGATGTTCATGGAGTATGGGCATTCTGGTAACAATGAATTTATAGGCCACCAACCCCAGGGTAACAATGAATATGGTGGTGCCCACTTCTGTGATACTTGGGCAATAACGGTCTGCAGAGGGCAGATGCCAGTTAAAGGCAATCACAGATATATTGAGTCGGTTAAGGACAATGCCCAGAATCGTCCAGAAAGATGCAATGCGAATAAAGGTAAGGTTCTTTTCCCTGGATCCCATGCTGTAAAGAATGGCCGGAAAAAGGACAAATCCAATAAGTTCCACCAGGAACCAGAGTCCCCATCCAGTGGCAAGATAGTGCCAGTTATTGTCCACGCTGAGTCCTATGATTTTTATGCCAACATAGCCCATCATTAAAAAAGAAGCAGCTTTTCCAAATCCCAGTACCACGCCGTTTGATTCTTCAATATGGGTTTTATCCATTTTGTCATGGAGCCAGCGATGGGCCAGGGTGCCTTCAAATATTACCATGGACATGCCTGCAAACATGGAGGAAATAAAAAAGTATACATGGAGATATCCAGAATACCACAAAGGATGCATTTTGGAAGGGGCTATCATGAACAAAGCCCCAAGGGAGGACTGGTGAAGGGTGGACAGGATTACACCAAAAATGGTTAGTACAAGAGTCAGCCGGACCACCCAGTTTCGCAGTTTTTTAAGACCCAGCCATTCAAAGGCTGCTGGTGTGAATTCAATAAACAGCACACTCAGGTATAAAAATACACAGAGGGCCACTTCAAAAAGCAAGGAAGATGTGCCCATGGAAACAAAAATAGGATAGGGCAGCTTCCATGGCCTGCCTACGTCAAAATGCAGGGCAAGGACCACCAGGGCATATCCCAGGAACGCCGTAAGAATTGCCGGTCTGACAGCTGAATGAAAGCGTTTTAACCCAAAGATGTAGCAGGCGGATGAGGTGACATAGCCCCCGGCTGCCAGGGCAACACCGCAGAGAAGGTCAAACCCTATCCATAGTCCCCAGGGATTGTTGTTGTCCAGGTTTGTAACCGATCCTATTCCCTGGGTAAATCTCAGAATGGTCAGAATGAGTCCGACAAATAGAATTATGCCCGTGATCACGTTAAACGGAGTTAAAACAGGGTTTTTAGCAATAATATTGTCCTGAGTCATTTATTTCTCCTCTTTTCCGGAATCATCAGAAGCTGGGTCCTCGTCCAATACATCTTCATCCCTGGCTGCCTGTTCAGCAGCTTTTGCTGATTCTTCCTCTGCTACTGCTTCTTTTGCTTTTTTCGCGGCCTCTGCAAGGGCTTTTTTCACCTCATTGGAGATGGCTGT
>NBML01000009.1 GCA_002085465.1 Desulfobacteraceae bacterium 4572_89
TGGAGCTGGTGATTCTGACATTGGGGAAAATGGGCAGTCTGTGGATCACACAAAAAGATTGCCTCAAAAGCCCGGATACAGACCCTCTGCCCATGAAAGATACAGTGGGAGCCGGGGATGCCTATGCAGCCATGTCAGCTGCAGGGTGGCTTGCCGGCCTATCCTATGAAACCGTTATCTGCCTTGCCCAGGAATTTGCCGGCCGCATCTGCGTTATTAAAGGAGCATTACCAAAAAACATGGAACTGGGATATGATGCAGATACGGGCGGTCAGATCAAATATGTGGTTGAATTGTGCAATGCTTTGTCCCGGGTCAAGGGAATTGGGCAGGTTGATCTGTTTACACGGCTGATCAAGGATAAATCCTATTCCAGGGACTATAGCCGTCCAATAGAACAGGTCAATGATAAATTCCGCATTGTAAGAATCCAGTGCGGAGGACGTAAATATATGCGAAAAGAACTGCTCTGGCCTTTTATGGATGAATTTGCGGACAAGACCATTAAATTTATCCAGCAGGACAATAAAGTTCCTGACCTTGTGCATGGCCATTATCCAGATGCAGGCTATGTCACCCGGGAGCTGGCCAGATTTTTTGGAATCCCCCTTGTCTATACAGGACATTCCCTGGGGCGGTCCAAAAAAGAACAATTGCTCAAGGATGGGGTTAATATTGACGACATCAATAAAAAACTGAAAATCGACCACAGAATCAAGATGGAGGAATTAATTCTCAAACATGCTGACATGGTTATAACCAGCACCAACCAGGAGATTGAAGGACAGTACGGATTATACCGTTCCAGGACCCTGCCCTCATACATGGTGATTCCCCCGGGACTCAACCTTGAAAAATTCCACCCATATTACCATGACACCTTTTCCACCGAAGAAGAAAAACAAAATGCATTATTTGCCAGGGCTTCCATTTCCCAGGAACTGGAACGATTTTTCCAGCACCCTGACAGACCCCTCATCCTTGCCCTGAGCCGGCCTGATAAAAGAAAAAACATCCAGGGCCTGGTAAAAGCCTATGGTGAGGATAATGACCTTCAGGCCATGGCCAACCTGGCTGTTTTTGCAGGTATCCGCAAGGATATTTCCAAAAAATCCGACAATGAGCGGGATGTTCTGACCCAGATGCTGCTCCTCATGGATAAATATAATTTGTACGGAAAAATGGCCATTCCCAAGAAACATGATTTTGAGCATGAAGTACCGGAACTTTACCGGATAGCAGCAAAAAAAAGGGGAGTATTTGTCAACCCTGCTCTGACAGAGCCCTTTGGCCTGACCCTTCTTGAATCCCTTGCCTGTGGTCTGCCCATTGTTGCCACCCATGACGGCGGGCCAAAGGATATTGTTGCAAACTGCCAGAGTGGCATCCTGGTTGACCCCAAGGATAATTCAGCAATTACAAAAGCGATTAAGGATATCATTGCCAACCAGGACCTTTGGAATGAACATTCGAAAAACGGCATCATTAAAACCAGAAAACACTATACCTGGGAAAGCCATGTCAAAACCTATACCAAGGCTGTACAGCTCCTTTGCCGGAAAGATGAGAAATCAACCATCAAGGTCAGAAAACCCAAACACAGTATTGGACGGAGGCTTGTAAAACTGGATCACATGGTTATTACTGATATTGATAACACCCTGCTGGGCGGGGATAAAAAAGATATCGCCAGTCTGATGAATCTGCTGGAACAACACCATGAAGATCTGGGCTTTGGTGTAGCCACGGGCAGATACTTTGAATCTGCAAGGGATGTCTTAAAAACCCATGGAATAAAAACGCCGGATATTATCATCTCCTGCGTGGGCAGCCAGATCAGTTACGGCAAATCCTTTTATCATGACAAGGGATGGGAAACCCATATTTCAAAAAAATGGAACCCCGGCCTCATGGCAGCACGCCTGAAGGAAATCGATTATATCCGCCTCCAGGAAGACCAGTTTCAAAGACCTTATAAACTCAGCTATTATATGGAACCGGGAAAGGACCGTCTGGCCCGGATTCACCATGTACTGACCAGAAAGATAATTCCTTTGCCAGGGGAATAATTGAAGGAATTTCCCATTATAATTTTATCCATCATCCAAAGGGGTAAACATGGCATTAAAAAACAAAATTCAGTTGATTACCTATCCAGACAGCCTGGGTGCCAATCTTCCTGAGCTGCACTATGTGCTTCGAAAACACTTTTTCAAGGCAATCAAAGGGGTTCATCTGCTGCCTTTTTATCCCTCCTCCTCGGACCGGGGATTTGCCCCCAAAACCTATGATGAAGTGGACCCTGCCTTTGGCACCTGGAATGATGTTCAAAAAATTGGACAGGATTTTGACCTGATCCTTGATTTCATGGTCAACCATATCTCCAGACAGTCTGTTTTTTTCCAGGACTATATAGAGAAAGGCCCTGACAGCGAATATGCTGACATGTTCCTGACTTTTGATAAAATCGCACCCAATGGTAATGTTTCCGAAGAAGATCTGGCAAAGGTTTATACCAGGAAACCCCGTCCGCCCTTCCAGCAGCTGGAGCGGCCCAACGGCGCCCTGGAAAAAATATGGTGCACCTTTGATTATGAACAGATTGATCTGGACTATAACTCACCCAAAACCAGGGAGGTGATGCGGACATTCCTCATCCGCCTGGCCAGGAACCATCCCAAGATGATCCGTCTGGATGCAATTGCCTATACCACAATGAAACTGGGTACCAATTGTTTTTTCCTGGAACCTGATATCTGGGAGCTTTTGGAATGGTTTGACGATTATGCCTCTGCCTTTGACACGGAAATCCTTCCGGAAATACATGAACACTACACCTATCAGTTCAGATTGGCGGAAAAAGGCTATTGGTGCTATGATTTTTCCCTGCCCATGCTGGTACTCCACTCCCTTTACATAAAAACAACAAGGCGGTTGAAATCATGGCTGAACAAATGCCCCCGAAAGCAGATCACCACCCTGGACACCCATGACGGCATAGGAGTTGTGGATGTAGCAGAGCTGTTAAACCAGAAGGAAATTGATCAGACCATTGAGGTGCTTTATAAAAAAGGCTCCAATATAAAAAAAATCTATTCCGGTCCTGAATACCAGAACCTGGATGTCTACCAGGTCAACTGCACCTATTATTCTGCCCTGGGATGCGATGACGACGCATATATCACTGCAAGAACAATCCAGTTTTTTGCGCCTGGAATCCCCCAGGTGTATTATGTGGGCCTTCTGGCCGGAGAAAATGATATTGAACTTGTGGAAAAAACAAAACTTGGCAGAAACATCAACCGCCACAATTATACCCTGGAAGAGATCAAACAAGACATTAAAAAACCAGTGGTGCAGCGGCTGCTGAGGCTGATGGAATTTAGAAACTCCTATCCAGCCTTTAATGGCGAATTTACTCTTATGAAATCCGATGACAAATCATTAATATTGGAATGGGACAATAAACAATACAATGCCACTGCATACATAAACGTGGAAACCCATACCACCCAGATTACCTATACAGATCCCGTGGCCTCCAGGGTGGTGGATTTTATTGTCTAAGATTAATTAAGCCTGTTTAAGCCTGTAATTGGGCTTTTGAAACACCTCTATCTTTTCCTGGCAAAGGGTCTGTTTCCGGATACGCACAGCCTTAATCCTTGCCTTTTCAACATTATCCATGGGAATCCTGTTTTTCAGATACCAGTCATCTGGATTACTTATAAACCGAATTAGTTCCTGTTCAGCCTCCTGTGCATTGTGACAGGATTTAATAAGGCAGGGGGTAAAGGCTGGTCCGTATTTTCTCCGGGCAATTTTATCTGTCTGTTTCTGGGCATCTTTCCATAAATTATCCGGATCCAGAAGGATAATGGGGGCCAGGGGATTTTCATGGATTTTCATGGTGGTAATGGTGATGGCCAGCTCTTCAGCACTACCATACCCTCCTGTATTGACAATGGGCAGGTTGCTTAATTTCTGGAGGTGATCCTGGCGGGCAAGGCGCAGCCCTTCCCTGTATTTGATCAGCCCGTCACAGGTGGTCAGGGATGCCTGGTGCTCACCTTCCAGGTCAATGGCAATGCCCACACTCATGATATTATGCTGTCTTGCCAGGTCATTGGCGTCTTTCATCAGCCCTGGCCCGCCGCCGTGGACAATCCCCATCTCGTCCCCCAGGCGGATGGCAAGCCTGTTGATGAGATCAATGGTCAATTTATTATCAGCTTCCTGGGTATGGGACCCGTAAAAGGCAAACCAATACCTGACCCTGTCAAACCGTTCCCTGTCATCGGGCTCCATGAAACAGCCATGGTAAAAACTATATAATTTGTCCGTAGGGGAGTCATAGTGTAAAAATTCACATTCTGAATGACCCGCATGGGTGAGTTTAATCATTTTTTTTATATAAACATCTTCAAAGGAGGGATTATTCATATTAATCAAAAAAGTCCGAAGCCCGCTCCGTTTTAGTGCATCAATGACTTCAAGGGCAGGAAAACTATTTCCTATAAACACCCTGGAATTCACCCCTCCCAGTACAGAAAGTTTTTCCAGGGTTTCCTGAAATTTAAAGTCTGTTACATCTGGCAGGTTTAAGCGGGTTTTTCGAAACGTACTTTGAAGCAAGGCATTCTTAATTATTTCAAGCTGTGCCTCTCCATTTGGATCCAGGGCCTGGGGAATCTGAATAAAATTCCCCTTGTTAAGAATCATGCCCAGGGAATTTAAACCAATGGTGGTGAAAAGATTGGCAACCTCGGCATTGGTCAGAAGATCACAGAGTCTGTAGCCCTCCTTGACCTTTTGTTTTTCCAGGGGAACGGTCAAGGGATTCCTGGTTCTGAAAAACCGAATCCTGATCCTGATCTTATTTATAGGGACTGGCCTGTCACCAAAATGAAAAAGTTCCACCTGTCGGTCCCTGAAGGTCCTGAAGGGATCCAGGACCCGGGCCGGCAAATGTTCGATCTTCTGGTCATGGGGCTGGGTTACTGCATCAACAATCCCATAAATATCACCCAGGGAGATCTTGATGGCACCCACAAAAAGCTCCCCAGGATTAAGCATGGAGGTATCAAGGTCCAGGGGCATCCTTGACCGGATGGTGTTCAGGGCACTTCTTCCTTTTTTGATCACGGCATTGATACTGGAAGGGTTCATGGCATCAGGTTCAAAACAATATTGATAGGGCTCCAGCTCCATGCTGATATAATCGCAGGTCTTGCCCGTGTCTGGATTTTTTTCCCGGCAGATCTCAAATCCTTCATAATACCCTTTTCCCATGCGCCGGCCCACAAAAAGCCGCTTGTGAAGATAATGGCGCACATCCTTAATTCTCAAGTCAGGATCCATGACCACCAGACGTCCGATCTCATCCCCTTTTTTAAACAGGTCCAGGGCATTTCCCAGCAAAGGATTCAGATTCTGGATCTGGCCGTCCAGGAAAATATCTGATTTTTCAATGGTTGGAATTTTGCCGGGAGTCAGCTGGTCTGTCTTAATTCCGATCTGGGCATTTCCACTCCTTCCCGAGAAAAAAAAAGGCTTACCTTCTTTGATTGCCCCGCATATATAGTCAGATACAAAGGGAAATACAAACTCGGCCGTTAACAGCTTATTGTCTTTCTTCCTGCCGTGAATAACATTGATATGACCGTCCGGACTGATGATCTGAGATATTTCCATGGCAATGTCTTTCTTAAGGGTAAACTTATCTGGCAGGCCTCTGCCATTGTGCAAACCATTTTCCTGAAGAATAAAGCAGATGCCTTTCCCGAGTCAAGGCCCTGGGAACTATTTTTTCCCGCCGGCCCAGAATTTGACTGGATATACATACACGATTTACAAGCCCCGGCAGGATATGCTTTTGATAAAATCCCATTATAACCCCAACCCCCCGGGATTCATTATGTTCCCGGGGTCCAGATGGGCCTTTACAGCCCTGAGGATGCCCATCTGTTCTTGACCCAGATGCCTTTCCATCCAGGGGGCCATCATCCTTCCCACCCCGTGGTGATGGCTCAAAGAGCCGCCAGCTGTCTCTATACAGTCTATAATGGACTGCTGATAGGCCCTGAAAGCTTCCACATCCGGCATTTTAACAATAAAAATAAAATACAGATTAGTGCCCTGGGCATAAAAATGGGATGCATGGGTCATGCATATGGTATGAGGATTTGCCTTGACCGTACTTCTCACCTTTTTGTGCAGATCGTGGAAGTTTTCCCAGGTAACTGAACATTCCAATGTATCAATTAACACACCATAATCGTTTAAAGCATCCCTCATATAGGGATCTGAAAACCGCCCCTTGTACCATTTTTTCATGGGATATCCGGTTAGGTAGAGCCCCTTTTCCTGTTTGCAGATTTTTTTCACCTGGCGAAAAACATTGCTGGAAAAAAATTTTTCCCCGTCACACTGGCCCATGACCAGGCATTTTTTCCCTTTCTTCATACCCTTAATTTCCAGAAACCTGTCGCCTATTCCTCCCTCAAGCCCGTACATCTGCATTGCCACATCTGTTTCTTCGGGATCAGATACCCTCAGGATGGATGGCATGCCAAACCGCCCCTGGCTGACTTTTCTCAGGGCAGTAACACCCGACTTAAAATCAGGAAACATAAAAGCAAATTGCCGGGCATTTTCAGGCATATGTTCAAACACCTTCATGGTCAGGGAAACCAGGACCCCGAAACAGCCTTCAGAACCCTTCATGATATCATTGATTTTGGGGCCTGTGGCTGCGGCTGGATAATCCTTTGTTTTAAAACTGCCTCTTGGGGTAACATATTCCTGGGAAATAACAAGATCTCCGGCATCACCGTAAAGTGAGGAGGCCTGGCCTGATCCCAGGGTCACCACCCACCCCCCCACGGAAGAAAACTCAAAACTCTGGGGAAAATGACCGCCTGTATAAGGTTTTTCAGCCCCCAGTTTTTTTTGGGCATTATTCAGCAGGTACTCATAGTCAGGCCCCATCATGCCCGCCTCCACAGTTATGGTCTGATTATCTTCATTAAAGGCCACAAGTTTATTCATATGGGTGGAAAGAACAAGAGTAACCCCACCCCTGGGGCAGTCCAGACCAAAGGTTACTGAACTCCCCCCGCCATGGACATGGATGGGAATATTTCTGTCATGGCAAAGGCTGACAATCTTTTGAACATCTGATTTATTCCTTGGATGGACAACCACGTCGCAGATCTCTTTTATGGTCTGTTTGCGCAACCTTAAAATATCTTCCATGGCTTTACCGCTGGAGTATGAAAGCCGGTCATAGGTAAGTTTGGAAAAATTTTTTCTGCCCACAATCTTTTCCAGGGCTTCAAGGTCAAATTCAGACAGGTTCACAGGCATGGTATCCGGAACCAGCCTGTTCCCAATGGTCCCCATGGTTGTAAAGTCATCATCCCCAAGATTCAATCCCTTTTGGATGACACTTAAAAATCCCTTGCTGGGGTTTTTAAATTTTCCCCTGTCTCCCCATTTAAAAATAGCGCGAAAGGAGTTTTCCAATGGAGGGGTTTGAACCCATTGGGGGTTGAAGTCAGTATTGTGTCTCTTTTTTTTATGGGAGGTCATTTTTGGAAAGGTCCAGTATTTTTTTGAATTTGATGTTTTGAATTTGGTTTCCTGAATTTGTAATATTAAAAGGTCATACTAATTAAAAAAAAAATAGTCAACCCGATAACGGCCACCTAAAAATTGATGCCAGACAAATTAAATACACAGGAATCATTGACAGAAAAGAATTACACCCATTATACTTCCTGTTAATTTTTACCCAATATTTACGGGAGATAAAATGCCAGATCGAAACAATATCCCTCCTCAAACAAGAGAGGCATCCACGGTAATCCTTGTAAGGGAAAACAATAAAGGCCTTGAAGTCTATCTATTAAAAAGAAGTGCAAAATCAGGATTCATGGGAGGGCTCTATGTTTTTCCGGGAGGCGTGGTAGAACAGGAAGATAAGGGTATTGACATCTGGGTTCCCCATATTGACATGGAGGCTGTTCAAATCGAAAAACAGCTTGGAGGAAATAATTTTTCAACGGCCCATGCTCTGGGTTTTGGTATTGCGGCAATTCGGGAGACCGTTGAAGAAGCAGGCGTTCTGATCGCATCCAATAAAAGCAAACACGATTTTCATGATATCACAAATCTCCGATTAAACAAAAATCTTCCAAAATCATGGTTCCAAAGGAAAATAACAAACCATAACTGGACGCTGTCCCTTTCAAGCCTTGGACGATGGTCCCATTGGATTACACCTGAATTAATGAAAAAAAGATTTGATACCCGTTTTTTTATTGTTTTCATGCCTGAAGATCAAACCTGCATACCAGACAACCAGGAGGTGGAAGACGGTATCTGGCTATCCCCCCAAAAAGCCCTTGAACAGAATTTTACGGCCCAAACACCCCTAAGCCCTCCTGCCGTTGTTACCCTGACCCAGTTGCTTGCATTCAAACATATTGATGAACTGAGAGATAAAATAAAAACCAGGCCCTGGGGAGAGCCCATTGTCCCTTGTCTGGTTCCCACTTCCAAAGGGCCTGTTATTATAGAACCCTGGGACCACATGTTTAATAAGGATTGTAAACTTGAGGTTTCAAAACTTTCGGAAAAACTGCTTCCCCCGGGCTCTTCCTTTTCAAGAATCTGGTGTGACAAAGGTGTTTGGAAACCCATTGATATATAAATACTGTTTTTATTTTATTTCCAATCTTGATTTGAATCTTAATCAGGATCAGATCTTCAAACAGATCTGGATAGGTGTCTGCAATTTTTTTCAGCGTTTTTTCCGATCGCTGAACAAATAATCCATTCCTTTCCCTGCCGTTCTTAAGTTCACGAAAAGGAATCCATTTCCCTGTCAGCTCCCTGCCCTGGCAATGGAGTACATAGCCCAGAACAGGCATAACAATCCAGGGATTGATATGAAGATCTGATTGAAACCGGCCCAGATTATCCAGGGAAAATGGTTTTCCAAATATTTTCAAAGTCAGCCGGCCATTGGCATATTTCCCGCTTGTCCTCTGGGCTGCAAGGGAAAGATCGCAATCCTTTAATTGATTTTTCAAGGAGTTTAAACACTTCCATGGCATTGGTAAATTGCTGCATATATTATTCCCCTGGTTATTTTATGGGTCAATATTTCGGGCAATCTTCTGGCTGGTCCTTTACAAAACCAGGCCTTGGACTTATATTAACCCTTAAATTAAATCAACCCCTAATCGGAGTAATCCATTGAACCAGATAATTGTTCTTGCCACCACCAACAAAGGGAAAACACGGGAAATCAGGGAGATGCTCAAAGGCTTTCCCATTGAAATCAAAAACCTGGATGATTTCGGCCCCATTCCTGAAGTTATTGAAGATGGAGAAACCTTTGACGACAACGCCTATCAAAAAGCATCCTTTACTGCAAAAGTGTTGGGATATCCTGCCATTGCAGATGATTCAGGTCTGTGTGTGGAAGCCCTTGACGGAGCGCCAGGGGTATATTCAGCCCGGTATGCCGGAGAAAACGCCAATGATGCAGACAATGTGCAAAAACTGTTAAAAGAATTAAAAGACAAGGAAAACAGGAACGCAGCCTTTCAATGCGTGATATCCATTGCCGTTCCCACGGGTGCGGCCCTGACCTATGAGGGCAGCTGTGAAGGCATAATTACCAGGGAACCAGCCGGAGAAAACGGATTTGGATATGATCCCCTGTTCTTTTTCCCTAAATTTAACAAAACCTTTGCCCAGCTCTCCATGGAAGAAAAAGCATTGGTCAGCCACCGTGGAAAGGCATTCAGGGAAGTGACCCTTGAAATGGATAAAATCCTTGAATGGATTGACATGACAATGCCCAGGTTTGCCAGCGTCCCCTGCAAAGAATAGACAACCAAAGGAGAACAAACATGAAATCTTTTAAAGAACTGGTAAGGGAAAACCGCTCCTGCAGACGGTTTGACAATTCCCATCAAATTGACACCCAGACCCTGAAAGAGCTTGTGGACCTGGCCCGGCACACTGCTTCGGCTGCTAATAAACAGCCGTTGAAATACATTCTCTCCACGGATGAACGCAAAAATGAAGAGATTTTTTCCTGTCTTGGGTGGGCAGCCTATTTAACGGACTGGAAAGGCCCTGAAAAGAAAGAGCAGCCCTCAGCCTATATAGTGGTCATGGGGGACCATACCGTGGCAGACAAATTCTGGTGCGACCACGGGATTGCTGCCCAGACCATTCTTCTGGGTGCCAGAGACAAAGGCCTTGCCGGCTGCATGTTCGGCTCCATCAACATCAAAAAGCTCAAAGGTTTTTTAAATATTCAAGACCATCTGGAGGTCAAGCTGGTCATTGCCCTGGGCAAACCCGTTGAAACCATCCAGGTAGACGAGATAGATGAGGGCGGGGATATCAAATATTTCAGGGATGAAAACCAGGTACATCATGTGCCTAAAAGAAAATTGAGTGATCTCATTGTCAGCTCCTGGTAAACAGTTTCCATGAAGATCCTCTTTGTAAACCCGGCCTGCCTTGATAAAAGGGTCTTCAATGACGACGACAAAGTGATTCCCATTGGCCTTTACTACATGGCTGCACTGCTCCTTGAAAACAAGTTTGACGTCCGCATCCTGAACCTGGCTTCCCCTGCCGGAATTGATGAAATGCAAGGGCAAAAAACTCAACCCAGGCAGAATAGCAATGATTCCGTCCATGATTCCGCCCAGGACCCTATACTGGCCTTTACAGCAGTGATTGAAAAAGAAAAACCTAATTTTATTGGATTCTCCGTAACCAATCCCACCAGGATCAATGCCCTGGCCTGTGCCAGGGCAGCCAGAAAAATTCTGCCCCATGCCTGGATTGTATTTGGCGGACCTGCCCCTGGTTTTATGGGAGATTACTTATTAAAAACCTGCCCGGAAATTGATATTATTGTCCGGGGGGAAGGAGAATCCACCTGCCTTGCCCTGGTAAAATCCATTAAAAAAGGAGAGTCCTTCAAGGGCAGGAATGTAAAAGGGATAAAAGGCATTCTCTTTCATGAAAATAACAAAATTATTGACACAGGACCGGCTGAACCGATTCAAGATCTGGATTCCCTGGTACATCCGTCCAAATATTTTGTATTTCAGCATTTGTCCATGTCCAGGGGATGCCCCGGTAAATGCACGTTTTGCAACTCCCCGAAATTCTGGGGGGCTTCCGGCATAAGGTTCCATTCCGCCCAATGGCTTGCCATGGAAATCCAGGCCCTGGCCAAAAAAGGAATTACTCATTTTTATATCTCAGATGATACATTTACCATGGACAGGAACCGGGTCATTGAGTTTTGCAGCCTTATTATTTCAGCAGGTATTACAATCACCTGGAATGCAATCTCCCGGGTGGATTATATTGACAAAGAACTGCTTTCCAACATGAGAAAAGCAGGCTGCATCCAGATCAGCTTTGGTGTGGAATCAGGTGCTGAAAAAATTAAAAAAACTCTGGGCAAACCCATGAGCAATAAAAAATGTATCCAGGCCTTTTCCCTGACCCTGTCCCATGGAATAATGCCCCGGGCCTATTTTATTTACGGATCCCCCGGGGAAACCTGGGATACCATCCAGGAAAGCGTGGATCTGCTTATTAAACTCAGACCCCTTGGTGCTATTTTTTACATGCTGGTGATTTTCCCAGGTACCCATCTATACAAATATGCCCTTGAAAAAAGACTTGTCACCCATGAAATCTGGGACCAGGACATTGAAGACCTTCCATGGTTTGATTTGGATGACAACCTTGACTTCCCCCAGGTAAAAGCCTTTGGAAAGAAGCTTAGGCAAACCTTTTACACGAATCTAAACCAGTTTGCCGACAGCATCGACCTGAAAGAGGATAAAAGTCTTTATCCTTTTCATGCTGATTTCCTTTCCAGGCTTGCCATGACCTTTTCCCATGGAGAGTATTCCAATGATCCCAGGATAAAAAATCCTGACAAAATTGCAGAAAAACTTTTTAACAGGTCCCTGACCTATTTACCCCAGCCAAGAGCCTTTTTGGGAATTGCCATGCTGCTCCAAAAAAGAAAAAACTTTGACCAGGCTGTCACGCTTTTTGAAAAAGGACTTGGCCATTTTCCCGGCAATAAAGACCTGTCCATGGGTATGGGAATCTGTCTAATGAACCAGGGCAGGTTTAAAAAAGCCCTGACATTTTTCACCCCGTTCAGGAATGAATCCGGCATGGGGCATTATATAAATATTTGTAACTCCCAGGATACACGCCATGAATCAAGACTATAAACTTGCAAATCTTCAAAATCGGGAAATAAAACTCAGGGCCCAGCGCCAGGAAATTTTAACAAGCCAGTCGGAAAAAGCCCTGGACATGATCCTTGATGCCCCCTCCCCTGCCTCCCTGGTCCAGTCCTTTCCAGACCAGGACCTTTATTTTCTCATGCACAACATCGGGGTACATGATTTTATGCCCATACTGGCCATGGCCACATCTGCCCAATGGGAATATATCCTGGATGTTGAAGTCTGGGAAGATGACCAGATGGACATTCATATGATGACCCAGGCTTTTAACCTGCTTTTCAAGGCAGATCCAAAACGATTGCTCCGCTGGGTCATAACGGAGAAACCTGAGTTTTTCGAATTTTATTTATTTAAAAATATGACCATAAAAATCAGGGAGCATGATGAATGGACTCCTTCGGATTTTGATGATTATATCACCCTTGATGATAAATTTTATTTCCGATTCCCCCATCAGGAAGATCCAGATGGTAAAAAAGACTCCAGCGAGGCTCCAGATAAGTCTCAATCCCAGGACCAGGATCAGGATCAGGATCAATTGCTGGATCAGCCTTTATTTGAGGATGCAGCAAAGCTTATTGAAAAAATGCTCAGGACGCTTGCTGAAATGGATTTGTCTGTATTCCACGGTCTATTACTGGAAACCAACGCTGTGCTGTCAGCAGAAACCGAAGAAGAGCAGTTCCGCCTGAAAACCCTTCGCCTGGCAGAGAAAGGTTTCCTTCCCACCCACGAGGCAATTGGAATATACCAGCCCACGGATTTAAAAGCCCTTCGGAAACGACCGGCAAGCATCAGGAATCAGCAAGTCTATGATCCTGAAATCCCGCTGCCTCCCCAGTTTTTCACTCAATTTATTGAAGGGGATAACCTCTTTGTCAAATCTTTGGGCCTTCTGGATCCAGACTTTCTTTTACAGCTTCAATCTGAAATTGCAGCATTGATCAATAAAATTGTATCTGCAGACAAAATTAAAATCAGAAACAAAGAATCCATTGAAAATACGATCAAAAAGGCCACAGCATACCTGAGCCTTGGCCTTGAGGTTATTCTCAAGGGGGATTTACGGATTGAAATGGCCAGAGATATTATCAGTGAATACTTTCTTGAAGATATTTTCAGAACCGGCTCCAGAGCAGGTATACAGCTTAAGACCAAGGCCAGAAAATGGTTTGATAAAAGTTTCATGAAGGAAAAAAGTCTACCCTTAAGTTTCCTGTCAGAACAATACCTTGGGGTGATCGGAGGACTTCTCATTGACAGGCCCATGTTCTATGACAATTACCAGGAAGGAGAATTATACCGTCATTTTAAAAGCCTTGCAGACATCAACACAACTGACAAAAACCTGGACCAGATCATCCACCTGGACCGGGTACTGGACCAGCTGCCCCTGGATATAAATTCCTTTACCCATGGTGTATTAACCTACAAAAGCCTGTTCCTCACCCTGTGGGCCAGAAACAGGATCGGTTTGGATACCTGGCCTGAATGCAGGTTAGCACCCATTGACCCCCAAAGATTCAAACCTTTTTTTGCAGACCTTTTTTCTTCACACACCCCTGGAAAAATTGAGAAGAGAAAAGGCAGTGACCTTTTACTATGGGCAGCAAAAGCTGTTGAATGCCAAGGGGATGAACTGCCAGAACCTTTCCAGGAAGTAATGTCCAGCCTAATAAAAGAAATTGAAGAAGAATACGGTGCAGTGGATCCAGCCAATCTTGATCCCCGGTTTATAAACCATTTCCTATTGGCCCCTGGTATCTGAAAAATATATGGACATCATATTGCACAATTCATTGATTTGCGTTACCATTCTGCCATGTTTAATCAAAATCAGCTTGATGCAATTGACAATGTGATTCAAACCGACCTTATTGCAGCCGGACTGGACCATGTCATTTTTATGGATATGGGTGGGAATGCCATTGCCAAACATGACAATGGGAAAAGTTATCTGGATTCAACTGCCTTTACTGCCCTGGCTGCCGGTAATTATGCAGCCGTTGACGCCATGGCGAAACTCGTTGGTGAATCTGAATTTTCATTGTTGTTTCATAAAGGCAAAAAATTAAGCATCCATTTCAGTAAAGTTACAGAAGATACACTTTTAATTTCCATGTTCAACAAAACAATATCACTGGGCCTTGTGAGATTAAAAGTAACCAGGGCCATCAAGGAAATCAATCAGATAATAGTCAAAGGCTGATCTATTTTTAAATCACGACACCTGTATACAGGAGGTGTCGTGGGGAGGGCGAACTTGGCGCTCATCAACATAAAGACCAAAGAAGTTCAGATCAAGATAGTTTATTATGGCCCTGGAAGAGGCGGAAAGACAACAAACCTTGAATACATAAACCAGACCTACCAGGATCGTATCAAGACAGAGATGGTCAGTCTTAAAACCCATGACGATCGAACGCTTTTTTTCGATTTTCTACCCTTTGATGTGGGCCAGATCAAAGGATTTGACGTAACCATACAATTATATACCGTTCCCGGACAGGTAAAATATAATGCAACCCGGAAACTGGTCCTGAGAGGTGTTGATGGTATTGTCTTTGTTGCTGATGTTCAAAAGGAGCAGCGGAAAAAAAATATCGAGTCTTTAAATCAATTGTATGAAAATCTTAAAACCTATAACCTTGACCTGTTTGAGATGCCCCTGATTATGCAGTACAACAAAATAGATCTGAAACAATCCAATATCCCGATTCTGTCTTCCCAAACCCTGCAAAAAGATCTTAACGGACATTTAAGAGTTCCTGCTTTTGAGGCTAGTGCATTAAGCGGAGGCAACGTGATTCTTACATTGAAAAAAATTATATCCATAACACTGGCATCTATTCAAGATCAACTTTTTTAAGGAGGTTTTTTTGGATTCGTTTACAGAACTCAAGCAAGTCATTGATTCAATGGAATCAAGTATTGAAAAGGATCTTGTTAATAATTTTCAACGACTGCTTTCAATCATTGGCGGCCAGTATTCAGACAAAACTGAAGTGACATCTATTATAAAAATGATGCAGGCCCTGGGCAAATATCTGGGTTCAAAAAAAGACAATGCCCATAAAGATTCCATACCTGTGTTAAAATCATTTGCCCATGAGCTTAAAAAGCTTATCCTCAACCCGGATTTTACCAGAGAACAGACCAATCAAATTATATCTGGATGTATTAAAAACTACAAATCTTTGAAAAGTAAAATCACTTTTCAACCCCTGGTAAGTGTAAAGGAAATCCAGGATTTAAAGGCCGTAATTCTTGCTGTTGACTGGGAAATTTCAGATGCAACCATGAAAACCTTTGATTCCGTGACCACCCGACTATTAAATCAATTAAAATCCCAGAAGATCCTTCATGCCTTTTTACGGATTATCCATAGCATGGGGCGGTATATTGCCTCAAAAAAGGCAAATGCCCATAAAGATTCCATTTTTTTATTGCGCTCTGTTTTTGAAAATTTTGAAAGAGTTATCCAGAATCCTGAAATGCCGTTTCAAGAAAAAAAGCAATTGATAGAAAGTGATGTCAATGCCTTCCATAATTTTAAGAGGGAGATAGCCTCTTTAAAAAATAATATTACAACGCCCACCCAAGAAACCGAAGATGAAATTATCCAGCCCGCACTCTCCCACGTCAAGCCCTCCAACAAAAATGCTGCCCAGGATGTGGTACCGTTACGCCAGTTGTCACAGGAAGAAACTTCAATGAACGGGCAATCCCTGGATTCAGAAATCATAGCACCGGCTTTGGCAGGCGGGGAAAAAAAGTCACAAGCCCATCGGGATATTATGGATGAACTTTTCAGTGTTAAAGAAACACCGGCTGATGAATTGCTGGATGCCATTCACCTGGCAGAGATTCACGGCCCGGATCAGCAGAAGGACTCGAATGAACCCACAAAAGAAGAGCTACAGAGAAAAGGAATTAAAAATTTTACCCCCAGGCGTATGGACAATGAACCCATACCTGAAATCGAAAATCGCCTGGATGAATTTTTCAGCCTGGATATCTCTGAAAACAAAACAACTATCAAAGATAATAATCTTACCCTGGAATCTGACCAGAAAGATCCTGTCCACCCTTCAGATGATAACTCCCTAGAGGTCATTGAACCCAGTGAGGCAAGTGAGGCCATTATACCGTTTCAGGATGAAGATGAGTCTTTTCAGGAAAACCCAAATGAAGAGGATACTGCCCTGGCAGCTGTCAACAGGTTAAAAACTCTTGTGGAAACCCATGATGGATTATTGGAAGATAAATCTCTGACCATCATGGATAAAGATCTTTCCAAATTAAAAAACCTCTGGCAGGATGATCTTGACAAAACCATGCTGATTGGTATCATATCCGGACTGGTTCTGTTATTAAAAAATCGGTCTTTGCCGGCTTCACAGGAGATCGGAGCTATGGAGAGCAAAGAAGCCCAGGCCAATTCAGAGCAGTCAATACCAGATCAATCGATACCGGAGGAACCTGTATCAGAACAATCCATATCTGATAAATTGGATACCCCTCCCTTAAGTTTTTGGGGAAAACTCAAATCCATAGTTTCATATAAAAAATAAAATGATTTTTTTTTGCGAAGATTGCGGAGAGAAAAACGATTTGGGAAAGGAGAATATTAAAAACGGGAAGGCTGTATTTCGCTGTGTTTCATGTCAATATTTAAACTCGTATATGGTTTCTGCTGCTTTAAAAGAAACAGATATTCTTCTTAAAAAAATTACATCTTGCCCTGAAGTAATCGGAACTTTTTTATATCACAAAAAAAACCGTGTCATCAACAATCATATGCCGAAAATGCTGCATGAGACTGATCTTGAAATACTGGGCCGCTGTTTACTCAACAGTTATTTAACTGCTCAATCTCTATATTCGGATATTAATGAAGAAATGGTTACCATATCAGATAAACATATCACCATCCAAAAGATTGAGCCTGATTTGTTTATTTTTATCGTCAGCAAAAATCTTCCTCTGTCTGAGACCGTGCAGAATCTATTGATATCATTAATCAAAAAGAAGAATTCCAATGAGTTTTTCTAAAGAATTTTTGAATATTGCTAAAATTTCAGGAGTTGATCGATATATTTTTCTGGATGATCAAGGAAATATTGCAGCCCATGACATAAAAAACCCTCAAAAGGCTTCTGAAATGTTCTTTTCCTGCAATCAAAATATTCGGGCCATCAGTAGTAATAAATTCAAATACGCTATTTTTTCCAGAAAAAATAAAAAAAACATTTTAATTTTTCCTGTTGGTAATTATTCCCTTGGGGTGATAAAACAAGAAGGCATGGACACGCTTGTTCTGGTAGATAGTATATCAAAATTTCTCAATGAACTTATGCATAAATAAGCTATAGCAAAAAAAGATACAAAAGGGAGGCTTCATGACCGCACAGATGACAATATCCATTTTCACTCTGGTAATATATCTTATTATCATATTTGTATTCAATAAAGCCCGAATTAAATACGCAGGCGGAAAAGTTGGAACGGTAATAAACCTGATACTTATAACTGTCTGTCTTTTGTTTGTTGCAGATTATGTGATTATCTTTGATCAAATCCTGGATGCTGAAGTTCTTAGTATTATCCGGGCCCTGTTCAGGACAGCTGCCCTTTCTTTTTTAGCCTATGGGGGAGCAAAAATAGCGGATTCATAAATATTGTCCTGTCATGAAAAAAAAGAAAAAATTCCTTTCCTGGGTTTTCCCTTTTTTCCATCCGTATTGAATTCTGAACGTATTGCATCAATGATGTTTCTCATATCATTGACAATTTTATTTTTTTCTTTTGATCCGGTTTGATATTTTTTTACATACCCCAATACTTTTTCAATATTATCCAGCACCTTTATCAATGGCTGGACCCCTAAAATTTCCCCCACCTTTTTTAATACCTGGAAACAATACTCGATGAACCCGGAAATTAAAAATTCTTTCTGGTTTTCAATGTGCTCCATATCTTTCAAGACAGAGGTAATTGACTTAAGATTTAAATTTTTATGATTATCCGGATGATACCCCTTAAACAGGTCTTTAATTTCCTCCACAAGATTGGATTTACTTTCCTCGAAAAGCAAAGAACTTCTATCTCCTAATTCATCGACAATGTTTTTCTTTATGGATTGAAAAACATCATTAAAAACAGTGAGGATAGCAGAATACCCATTTGACTCTTCTCCGTCATTGAATTGAACTTCTTCTTCCTGCTCGATCAATCCCGATGAGACCACAGAAAAAAAAATTTTATACACAGCAAATTCATCATACCCGCTTTCCGTGATGATCTGCCTGACAGTACGGGTACCGTCAATCAAAGAAAGAACCCGCCATTCATTTGCATTGAGCTTGATTTCATCTTTGCTTTGAACTTTGCCGGACATTTTAAACACTATCCTGTCACTTGGAATAAATTCTTTAAGGACAGAAAGTTCATCTATTCTTCTGGAAGCTTCAAGGATAAGCTTCATGGGATTGAGCTGGGTAACAATCATACCTTTTAAATTCAAACGGGCATCTTTATATTCGAATCTTCCTTTTTTCCAGAATAAAAGGTTATACAATATGGCCTCAACCTGTTTGGTATTATACTTTTTCAACGTATCCAGGGAGATATATCCCTTTTCCACCAGAACCTTTCCCAGGTGAACCTTTTCTTCCTTGGCCTGGGACAGACATTTTTGAAGCTGCTGTACTGAGATGACCCCGTCATTACGCATCAAAAAGCCAAGCCTGGCTTCCTTCAGGGATGCATTCGCATAGACAATGGTCCCCTGTTCAAAAAAAACCCGGCTTTTTTCATTATCACTGGTTACTGTGAGTACTCCGGTTTTTTGATCATTGCACAGAAGCTGAAGGATACTGGCAAGTGTTAACCCTTCAAAATCACCCTGAAGATTCATAATACCCTTTTATTCCTTCTTATTAGGTTAAATTAAAAAAATCCCCGAAATCGACATCCCGGACATATCCCCATTTATCTATACCATTCCGGGACTGCTATGTAAATCACGGAAAACCAACTTGTCCTGCACAAGGCAGGAGGGGAGTGTATGCATTCTTCCCAGGCAACGAGCTCAATTGACTCTAAGATAATTTTATGGTTTTATATAGTCAGGTTTTTGAACCCCTACAGTGGATGAAGAAAATATCTGGGTATTTTATGAGCCAATATTTTAAAATTACTGGAAAACCAATAAAATACAAAAGAATAGTTTTTGTACTGGTTGTTTTTTTATCTTTCTTCTTCATCATGGATCCAGTCCGGGCCGATTTTAATGAGGAAGACAATAAACTTGCCTCTTTAATTCAAAGAATGAAGCCGGGAATAGTCAGCATTGGTACTTTTTATTTTAAAGATAAACCCATGGTTAAATTTTCCGGGACAGGTTTTGTCATTGGAAAGGGCAGCAGAATTGTCACCAACCACCATGTAATTGCCTTCATCAGAGAAAAAAAACAGGTGTTTAATTTACGGATTTTTCACAAAGACCTGCCCGTAAAAGGGATTAAGGCAGAAATACTGGCAGAAGATAAATTTCATGACCTGGCTATTTTAGGAATCCAGGAAAAAACCCTTTTGCCATTGCCATTGGGAAAAGAGAGAAGAATAAAAGAGGGACATAAAATAGCTTTTACAGGCTATCCCATTGGATTTATCCTGGGACTTCACCCCACCACCCACACAGGAATCATTTCAGCAATTGCCCCCATTATTCTGCCAAGCCCCAGTGCATCCATCATTAACGGGGATTTAATCAAACATTTAAAAAAGCCCTTTGATATTTTCCAGATCGATGCAGCAGCCTACCCCGGAAACAGTGGAAGCCCGGTATACTGGATTGCCACGGGTGAAGTTGTAGGAGTGATAAACATGGTTTTCATTAAAGGGAAAAAAGAACATGTACTTAAAGAACCTACCGGTATCACCTATGCCATACCCATACAATTTGTCCATGAACTCAATCAGACAATCCCATAAAATTATTTTATTGTTTTCACTGTCCCATATAATATATGATACCCCATGCTGAATTCCCTGAAAAAATATCTAAAAAAGGCAAAAGAAGAGGTTTCAAAAGAATATTCCATTGGATCTTCCCAGCCAAGCAAGACAGAACCGGACCAGACAAAACCAGGCCAGACCGATTCAGATCAATCCCTGTCCAGAGACGAATCTCTGCCCTCACTTTCCAAGACCTGGATCGGAGTCGATCTTGATGGAACCCTGGCATACTACGATACAGACTCATCCATTGAAAAGGTGGGAGAACCCATTCCAGCCATGCTGGCTCTGGTAAAAAAAATGATCAATAACCAGATCCGGGTCAAAATATTTACTGCCAGGGCAACTGACCCGGAGCAGTTGCCCATTATCCGGAAATGGTTGAAAAAGAACAACCTTCCTGAACTTGAGATAACAAATATTAAAGACTATTATATGCTGAAACTCTACGATGACAGATGTATCCAGGTTGAAAAAAACACAGGACGTCTTATAACAGAAAAATAGAGTACTAGAAATAATGCAGAAAAAAATTATTGAAAATAAAGTTAAATTTTATAGGGGGATGAACCCAAAATGAAGTATCTCTACTATATTGCAGGGATCCTGGTTGTTTTTTCAATACTGGCAGCCTATGGACTTATGGGCACCAGAGTCAAAATTTCAAAACCCTCCATTGTGGTGAATGACCGCATCATAACCGAATTTGAATTTAAAGAGATGCTGGTGTCCAAACCCTATTATATGACAAAAGACCAGTATATTGATTCCATCATAACCAGGCAGCTTTTAATTCAGGAAGCAGTCAGCCAGGAAATCAACAAAGAAGAATCCTTTCGTAAAAGTATTGAAAGCTTTTATGAACAATCCCTTATCAAGATACTTCTGGACAGAAAATCAGACTCGCTGGCAGTGGATGTGACAGACCGGGAAATGGAAAAATACCAAAAATTTTCCCAGAGCAGAGTTTATGTTTCAAAACTGGTGTATAAAACATTGGATGAGGCCCTGGCCGGGAAAAATTTCACTCTCCAGAAAATTGAGTCTGACTTTATTGATATTTCTGATTATTTAAAAGCCATTATTTTATCCCTTGAAAAAGGCGAGTCTTCCCAACCCCTGAAATCCAATTCAGGGATGCCCGATTCAAGCGTGGTGGTTTACCGGCTGGATGATGTAAAACAGCTGGATACAGGAAAAATAAAGGAGATAGACATGGAAAGGGTTTCTCTGTTTATCCGGGATAAAAAAAAGGAAGCTCTGATGGATGAATGGACAAAAACACTGAAAAAAAAGGCTGAAATCTGGAGGAAAAAATGAGTGATAAAGGCCGTTTTAAACGGCGGAACTATTTTATCGACAAGGAATTCCAGGGAAAAACCATTTTCAACTATTTCATCCTGCTTGCTCTGGGCAGTATCCTGTTTGTGGGGATATTCAGTTTTTTCTCATCCAATACCCTGTCCATAGTATATGACAATTATCATCTGCGCCTGGGAACTACACCGGGAATTCTTTTTAAAAAAATACTCAGCACCCAGTGGCTGTTCATTGTCATTGGCGGAATTGCAGTTATTTTCATTACCATGCGCCTGACCCACAGAGTTGCCGGACCCTTTTTCAGATTTGAAAAAAGCCTTGATGAAATGATTGAACACGATATTTCAAACAAAATTGTTTTGAGACAAAAAGATGAGGGAAAGGACCTTGCCTTGAAAATCAATCGATTTAACTCTGGACTTTCTGAACAATTGACCTTGATTGGTGAACTGAATTCAACCATTGCCATTTCAGCCAGAATGCTTGAAAAAGAAATTTCCCACGCAAAACAGCCAAAGCAACAGGAGCAACCAAAGCAGGCAGATGAAAACAGGCAGGCAGATAAAAATTCCAATGAAATTTCCCGCCTCATTGGAATCATCAAGGAAAGCCAGAAAAGCATTGAAACTGAGATAAACAAATTTACATGTAACAGCAGCCTCAGGCCCTAGGATACGATTTCCATGAATCGTATCATTTATATTCCCATGGCAGCAATTCTGGGGGTGACCTTCTTTGTTTTTCAATGCCAGGCATTTGAACTCAAATCCAGATATGCCACAATCACCTACAATGACCATGCCGATCTGAGAAGATTCAACAAAGAATTATACATGGGGCGTTTAAAATCAATGGTCAAGCGCCAGGGCGCAGATACCATTGAGGATGAAGTTGTGGCAAAAATCAACGTTATTGTTGAAAAAAGCATGGTGGTATTGGATATGTACCCGCCACGCCTTACTTTTTCCATTGTCATCCTTCCGGATGAAGATACCGTCCAAAGGGATTTCAGGCGCCTTTACAATATTAATGTGGATTATATTGCATTTTATTCCCCCCACAGAAACAGGGTGTTTTATTCAGCCGATAATGCCCGTTTGCGGGTGGTGACCCATGAAATTGGACATGTGGTGGTGGAAAATTATTTTAAAATCTCCCCTCCCCAGCGCATCCATGAAGTCCTGGCCCAATATGCTGAAAAGCATATCAATGATTAGACCCTATCCGGTATACCTATTGATTAATATTCTGGATTCTCTTCAGGGCTTTCTGGTTTTCAGGGTCCACATAAAGGGCCTGCTCATATTTTTCCTCTGCCTTGTATAAAATGCCCTGTCGTTTATAAAGGTCTCCCAGGGTAATTTTTATGCCCGGATTCATGGGCAGGGCTTTTTCTGCCCTGTTCATCACTTCCATTGCATTTTTTATATTATTCTGCCGAAAAAAGAATTGATAAATTTTATAAAACTGCCAGGCCTTTATATCTTTCTGCTTTTCGATCAAATCCAGGGCGGCCAGATACCTCTGGGCAGCTTCTTCTCTTTTCCCGGTGGTATATAAGAACTCGCTGAAGGCAAAAACCGGTCCTGGCAGATCAGGAATTGCCATTGCCATTTCTTCATAATTCAGGCCTGATAAAATCATTGAAGTCAAAACCTTGTCAGCGTATTTTTCATCCAGTTCAAGGGTTTGTTTCATATACTCAATTGCCTTTTCTTTTTTCCCCTTTGATAAAAGCCAAGTCGCATATTGAAAGGAATATTCA
>NBML01000073.1 GCA_002085465.1 Desulfobacteraceae bacterium 4572_89
TGAATCAATAAAAGGCTATTTATTTTTTTTTATATTGCTGGGAATGGTTTCAACCATTTCTGTTTCCTGGCTGGTAAATCCCTATGATAAGGTAAAAATCAAATCAGATAATTTTGAACGTCAGTATCAGCTCCTTTATCCGGAAGGAAAGAGTGCCAATGCCTCCCCGGAAGATGAGAATACCCCTGGAGAGGAGAAAACTGGTACCCGGGTTTCAAATCCTGAAGATAAACCAGAACTTTTTGCATTTACCGGTAAGTACACCATGGACGAATATCTATACGCCGGCATCTGCGGAGCAATCGCCATTTCCGCCATGGTACTTCCAGGTATAAGCGGGTCACTGGTTCTGATTCTCATGGGTGCCTATTTTGATATTATATCTGCCCTGGCAGCCTTGAAATCAGGGCATATGGATACCCTGATTTTTCTTGGTTTTTTTGGTGTGGGGATCGTGGTTGGCGGTCTGATCTTTGCCCGGCTGATCAATTTTGCATTAAAACGGTATTATAATGCCACAATGGCTTTTCTAATCGGTTTGATGGCTGGATCACTATATGCCCTGTGGCCCTTTAAAAAGGTGGTTATCATGGCCAGACAGTATGTCAGGCAGGATGGCGGGCTTGGCATTATTGAAAATGCTCGGATTTATACCAACATCAATATCCTTCCCCGGGCAGGCGATCAACTTTTGTATGGCTTGGCATTTTTCCTTGTGGGTTGTGGAATCATGTATGTTTTTATCCGGGTAGAGTCTTCCCGGGCATCATGATCTCCATGGGTGCCAGGTTTTTACTATGCCCGGTTTGTATTATATTGGGGCTATAAAGATTCAGGGGTAAAGGCTATTACCTGGTCGATTAAGCTGGTATTGCAAAAAAGCATGACAAGTCTGTCAATTCCCAGAGCAATACCGGCTGCATCTGGCACGGCTTCAAGATCAGTAAGAAATTTTTCAGGCAGGGGCAGTGCTTCCTGCCCCCGACTGGCGCGGATTTTATTTTCTCCTATAGACAGGATCAATGAGTTCAGTAAATCCGTTTGCCAGCTCAATACCTGCCACATAGAGTTCAAATCGCTGGGCAAGACTTTTGTCTTCTGGCTTGAGCCTGGCCAGTGCTGCAAGGGGGGCTGGGTAATCGTACAGGATACAGGGCTTTTTGATGCCAAGTCGAGCTTCTATTTCAAACCCCATTATTTCATGAAAACTGCCGTCTTCAAGGGCCTGGATAGAAGTTTTGGAGCTATATCTTTTAAAGGCTTCCTCAACAGTCATCCTTTGAAAAGGTGTTTCAAGATCAATGGGCATATCCTGGTAGATAAGGCTGGTTCCCATGCCCAGACTTGATGCAATATGCTGAAAAAGGAGCTGGCACTGGTCCATTAAGTCAAGATAAGTCTCTTCCTTTGCATACCACTCCAGCAGGGTAAGTTCAGGTAGATGGGAAGGGCTTCTTTCATCCTTTCTGAAACATTTGCATATCTGGAAAATTTTTTTAAAATTCAAGGCCAGGAGGCGTTTCATGCAAAGCTCCGGAGATGCCTGGAGATATTGGTCTTCTGATATGACAGGATCAATATGGGCCTCCGGGATAATGGAAGGGCAGCGGATGGGAGTCTCCACTTCAATATAACCATTGGAAATGAAAAAATCCCTTATGCATTGAATTACAAGGGATCTTGTTTTTAAATTTTTAAAAAGCTGGTGACGGGTCATTGGATTAAAAAGCTAGGCAGATTTTATTTCATAAATATCTTATTTTATTTCATAAAGATTTTTGGGCCTGTCCTGGAGATAAATCCTGTCAAACTTGGTTTTATCTGCCCTATCATAAAATTCATACCCTCTTTCCTGGCATTTTTTACAGGCATTAATGGGAATATGTACTCCAAGGATATGATGGCCGGGACTGGCTTTTGAATCAATTTCAAAGCTGCCTCCGCAGTCCCTGCAGATCCAGATTTTTTCCTTTTGGCGGTCAAGGATATTGTCCGTGTCATAGAAGACTTCCCTGTGGCGGACCATGAGCTCCCCGGGCTGGCCGGTTTCTTCCTGTAATATATCCTTCTGGTTCCAATAGACATTGATCTGGTCTGTGGTTTTTTTAATTTTGTCTGTAATGCTGACCGATTGTTTTAGTTTTTCCGGGTTGTAATCAGGCTCCACAACACCGGAATAATCAAGGCCTGCCATGGCAAGGATTATCCCCAGATTGACATAGGGCAGGGCCCCTTCAATGGAATATCCACCTTCAAGCACAGCAATGTCTGGCTTGAGCATGGAAGTGAGTTTTGCATATCCCTGGGCTGAAAAATTCATATTGGTCAAAGGATCAGTGTAATGGTTATCCTGGCCAGCTGAATTGACCACAATATCTGGTTTGAATTCTGCCAGTATGGGCAGCACACAATTGCGGATCACATAGAGATATCCTTCGGTGGAAGTTCCAGGGGGCAGGGGGATATTCAGATTGTATCCTTTGGCATTGGGGCCGCCCAGATCTCCTGGAAATCCTGTTCCCGGATACATGGTCCTGCCGTCCTGGTGCAGGGAAATAAACAAAACATCCGGGTCATGCCAGAAAATATCATTGGTACCATCTCCATGGTGGCAGTCCGTGTCTATTATGGCAATCTTTTTGACGCCGAATTTGGATCTGATATATTCCACCATGATCGCTTCAATATTGATATGGCAGAAGCCTCTTCCTCCATGGGAAACCCTCATGGAATGATGGCCCGGAGGCCGAACCAGGGCAAAGCCATTTTTGATTTCCCTGTTCATGACTGCGTTGGCAATGGACTTGGCACCTCCGGCACTGATGAGATGGGACTCTGTGGTAATGGTTTCTTCATCCGGCACGCAAAAATGGGTTCTCTGGATATCATGGATAGTGGCAAGGTCTGGTTTATATTCAATGATATCCTGGATATCAAAAATACCTTCTTCACTAACCTGGTCCTGGGTATACAGCAGCCGCTCTTCTCTTTCAGGGTGTGTGGGATCAATGGCCCAGTCAAAGGCGGGGAAGAATACCAGTCCTGTTTTGTTCAATGCTTTTAACATTTTTCCTCATTATTTTATTTCAAAGCCGTTTCATAACCTTTGATCAGACCCGGTTTGAGTTGGATTTTTGTTCTGAATATTTTCCCTCTGGGTGAAAAATTCCGAACAATATTGAATTCCTGGAACTCAACCACCTCCACCTCATCCATATTTTCATGTTCTGCGCCGGAATTCAGGGCTTTTTCTTTTAACAGGGTATAGGCAGTTTCAATGAGATCATCTTTTGAATAGGTTTTGGAAATCGGTTCGGCAAAACCCTCTTCATGGGCTGCCACAATTCCCTGTTCTGTATCTGCATTCAGGGAAATTTCACATGTGGTCCTGGCAAGGGCAGCGCCAATGGCATTGGCCACAGAAGATTCTGGTACTGCAATGGTATCAATCTGGTAAAGTTCTTTTATCTTATCTGCAAAAAAGACTGCCGGACCGCCCAGCACTAAGATTTTTATGGGGCTGAGTTTATAGCCTTCAAGGAAATCATGGACAGTATACACAGGCTGGGAATTGATCACATCAACCATTTCAAAGGTTTTTTTCATTATATCTGAGCAGCATCTTTTAAAGACCTGGTCTGCTGCCTGGATGTCAGAGAGGCCAAGTTCCAGAGCAATTTTATGGATTCCTGCCAGGGCCTTTCCCCTGTCTCCTTCTTTCATCAGTTTTAATACCACCAGAGCATCTGTGGGAGTGGGAATAGAACCGCCAAAAGCCATGGCAGGTCCATGTCTGTCAGGGCCAATGGTCAGCTTTCCTTTGACTGTTCTCAGGGCACTGTCACCTCCAATACCCCTGGAGTCTGTTCTAAGGGATCTTATAAGGCTCTTATACTGGCCCCTCTGGATTCCAACAGGTTCCAGCAAAGGAGCTTTGTCAACCAAAAAGGCTATATCGGTTGTTGTTCCACCAATATCAAGCACAATAACATCTTCGTTTACAGGGGCATGGGGAATGGCCCCCATGATACTGGCAGCAGGACCCGATAAAACAGTTTGACCTGGAAAATCCATGGAGGATTCAAGGTTCATTGTACCGCCATCTGCTTTTAGAATCAGTATGGGAATAGTCAGACCCTTTTCCTCAAGGGATTTTTTGACAGCCTCAAAAAAAGATTTATGCAGGGAAAAAACCGCTGCGTTTAAATGGGTTGTGGCAATTCTGCGGGGGAAATTTAAATTTCCAGATACATGGTGGCCAAGAAAAATCTTTTTAAAATATTTATTCAGGATTCGCTTGATCAGGATCTCGTGGGAAGGGTTTCTTACGGAAAATTTTCCTACCACCCCCACATATTCCACCCCGGCTTTTTTCAGTTTCTGGGCAATATCTTTAATCTCCATTTCATTTACCTGGGCTTTTTCTCTGCCCCTGTGATTGATGGAGCCTGTTACCGGGTAATACTGGTCTCCTGTACGGAAAAATTCAGGATCAATGCCAGGGCCGGAGGAAACAATCATACCAACCGGTTCCATATTATGCTGGATAATGGCATTGGTTGTCAGGGTGGTTGAAATTACCACCCGTTTTATCCCATCTGGATCTATGTTATCCAGCAGCTTTGTGAATCCTGAAAGTACGCAGGAGAAAAGGTTGTCAGGGTCGGTGGATACTTTTACTTTTTTTTCAATGCCCCTGCTGCTGAGAAGAACAGCATCCGTATGGGTACCGCCCACATCTAATCCTATTATCATGGTCCATTCCTGTTCTTATTGCTTTCCCATTTATATTTCCTTTATCAAGACGATACCTGGATATCATGATAAAGCGGAGCTTGTCAGAAAAACCAAGTGTTGTCAATGAAGTTTTTCCCAAGTTTTTCAGAATGGCAGGGCATTTCAGACTTGAAATATTAATAGATTTAATTTACTTAGTAATGGTTTTTTTAGTTTTAATAATTGAATATTATCTTTGGATTCTTTAGGGGATTTTTTATGGGTGTTATTGAGTGGAAAAAAGAAAATCAAATTGCTGTGGTAGAAATGTGCAATGGAGCAAATAAACAAAATCGAGAATTTGCAGAACAAATGAATCTATGCTTTGATGAAATATTGGAAGACAAATCAATATTTTCCATGGTTCTTACATCCAGTGATGAAAAAAATTTTTCCCAGGGGATAGATGTGGAATGGCTGGGACAGAAGATGCAGGATAAGGATTTTGAAAGTATAAAGGCCTTTATGTATGGGATGAACAATATTTTTAAACGGATACTCTTAATGCCCATGCCTGTCATTGCCGCCATCAACGGGCATGCATTTGGAAACGGTGCCATGCTGGCCTGCACCTGTGACTTTAGATTTATGAAGAAAGACAAAGGTTTTTTTTGTTTTCCAGAGGTGGATATCAGTATCCCTTTTCTTCCTGGAATGATTGCCTTTGTCAGAAAATCCATTCCAGAATATCAGTTCAACGAGATGATTCTGTCGGGAAAACGCATGACAGCCCCTGATCTTGAGACTAACCACGTGATTGTGAAAGCCTGTGATAATCAGGAAACTCTTATGACAGAAGTCATGGCATTCGCAGGCACCTTCATGAAAAAAAGAGGTATTTTCAAGGAATTGAAAAAAAGGATGCACCAAGACATCGTCCATATAATTGAGACCAATGACCCTGTTCACATTGAACATCTTTGTGCAGTTTTCGATTCATCATTGCCATCTGAAATTCATTTTCAAAATCTGAGACTGCCCGCATGCCGCGAATGATGGCAGTTGCATTTTTTATTTTAGCATAATCCACCAACAGGCCGTCAAAGGTATCCACCTCCACAGGTTTAAGTCCGTTAAAGCTTTGTTTGATCATCTCAACTCGTTCCTGAGAGGAAAATAAAGCTTTTTTTGATGGATTGTGTAAAACCGCCACAATGACTTCATCAAATATTTCAAGGGCTCTTTCAATCACATCCACATGGCCATTGGTCAGGGGATCAAAAGAGCCCGGGTAAACCGCAATTTTTTTTTTACTCATTTTGTCAGCATCCTTTATTATTGCCGGTTTTTTAAAAAAGAAATTAATGTCTTTGAGTATTTTTTTTGACGGTAAATGTCAAGCCCGCTAAATTCATTGGTAAGGGATTCACTATGGGATTGTTCAACAATAATAATGCCTTTTGGAGCCAGTATATCTGCAATTTTTTTTTTATCCAGGATTTTTTCAACATATCCCCTGGCATAGGGAGGATCCAGGAAAATAAAATCAAAGGGTTCAGCCAGGAGAATTTCTGGCAATGGCTGCCCAATTATATCATGGTGAATCATACTGGCTTTTTCGGCCATTTTGCACAGGGCAATATTTTTTTGTATGGTTGTGCAGGAGTTATGGGCTGAGTCTATAAAAACAGAATGCTTTGCCCCCCTGCTCAAGGCTTCAAGTCCCAGGGCCCCGGTGCCTGCGAACAGATCCAGCACCCTGGAATCCCTTATGCCGGGTCCCAATATATTGAAAATAGCTTCCCTGACCCTGTCAGAAGTGGGTCGTATATCATAGCCCTGAATTTGAGCCAGTTTCTTCCCCCTGCAAATTCCACTGATAATTCTCATGGATACTTTTTATGTATAATCCTCATATTTAAATTTTGTGTATAATTCCAAATATAAATATAGTGTTTTAAGGTTTAGGCATCCTTTTCTTAATATAATGAACACTGGTTCCGATTTTTTTTGCAACGGCTTTTAGATCGCCCTTAGCCTGGTCAATTTTCCGGTTGATATACTCCTGTTCAAAGGTTTTTTTTGCCAGGTGCAGATTATCCAGACCGAACAGCCGCCGGCGTTCAATGGATTTGTCTGAAATGAATTCCGGGTTATAGGGCTGGGGAATATCATTCACACCAATTATTTCACCCTTTACCATGATGGAGAGACGCTCCACAAGGTTTTTCAACTCCCTGACATTCCCATGCCAATGGTATTGGTCCAGGAGGTCAAGGGCCTCCTGGGAAAGGTTTTTTTTCGAGTCTGAAGTCTGTTTGGACAGCTTGTCAAAAAAAGTATCCACCAGCAGGGGAATATCCTCTTTTCTCTCCCTCAGGGCAGGGACATGGATGGGAATGACATTGAGCCGGAAAAACAGCTCCTGTCTGAATCTTCCTTTTTCAATCTCCTGTTCAAGGTCTTTGTTGCTGGAGGCAATGAGCCGGACATCCATGTGAAGTGTTCTTCCACCACCAATGCGTTGAAATGTCTTGGATTCAAGGGCTCTCAGGATTTTTGCCTGGGTATTGATATTCATGTCCCCGATTTCATCCAGAAAAAGGGTTCCACCCGAGGCCAGTTCAAATTTGCCCTTGTTTTTAGAGGTGGCTTTATCAAAGGCCCCTTTTTCATGGCCAAACAGTTCACTGTCCATGTTTTCTTCTGGAATCGCTGCACAATTGATAATAATAAAAGGTTCTTCAGGCCTTGTGCTGAATTGGTGGATGGTCCTTGCCACCATCTCCTTGCCCGTACCGTTTTCACCGGTTATTAAAATGGATGCATCCGTGGGTGAAGCAGCCATTATTTCAGAGTAAAGCTTTTGAACAGCAAGGCTGGTTCCGGTAATAGAATTCTTTTCAATGGATTTTTTGCGAAGATAGATATTTTCTTCTTCCAGTTTTCTGAAATTCAAGGCATTGCTTATGGTGACCATGACCTTGTCAATGGACAAGGGCTTTTCAAGAAAATCAAAGGCTCCTGACTTTGTTGCATCCACTGCCGATTCAATGGATCCATGACCGGTGATCATGACCACAGGAAGATTGGGGGAGGTTCTTTTAATTTCCTTTAAGGTTTCAATACCGTCCATGCCTGGCATCCATATGTCCAGCAGAACAATATCCGGTGATTGTGATTCTATTTTTTTTAATGCTTCATAACCGTTAAAAGCATGCATCACCTCAAACCCATCATCTGAAAGGATTCCCTCAAGGGATTCTATGATTGTTGATTCATCATCAACGATTAAGACTGCCGGGTACATAAAAATAGTTTCCTTTCCTGTAAGTAATTATTTCTAAAATATAATTGGATTATGCTGGAAGCTCAATGATAAATTTTGCGCCCTTTGGTTGATTGTCCTGAACCCTGATGACTCCATTGTGGTTTGATATAATGGAATTGACAATTGCAAGACCCAGTCCCATGCCGGATTTTTTGGTGGAAAAATAGGGCTCAAACAATTTAGTTTTTCCTATGTCGGAAATGCCCTTGCCATTATCGGATATTTCAATTCTGACAATTTTCAGAATTTTATCATAGGAAACATCAATGAGAATCATACCGTTTTTATTGACTGCATACACGGCATTGTCAACAAGGTTGATAAATGCCTGTTTCATATGCTGATGATCAAGTTTAAGAAAGGGGATGCCCTCTCCAAAGTTTGATTGGATATCCACTTTTCCCAGTCCTTCTCGATATAATGCAATGGTTTCCAGGATCACATTTTCGATCCTGTCCTTGGAAAAATTTGTGTCCGGGAATCTGGCAAAGGTTGAAAACTGGTTAACAAGATTTCGGATCAGATCCACATGCTCAACAATGGTATCGGTACATCCTGTAAAAATATCATCATTGATCTCTTTGCCGTATTTCCGTTTAAGCCTCTGGGCAGATAATTTAATGGGGGTCAGGGGATTTTTTACTTCATGGGCAATGCGCCGGGCTACTTCCCTCCATGCAACCATACGCTGGGCTTTTTCAAGTTCAGTGACATCATCAAATACCAACACAGCCCCGATGTTTTGACCTGCATCATCTTTCAGGGTGCTGTAGTGCAGGGAAAAATGTTTTGGTGTACCAGATATGCTGGCAGAAATAGGGACCTCAATATTTTTCAGGCCCTGGGATGCCTGGTCATAGATTTTATGGGCTGTTTGCAGATAATCCCCTTTGAGTACATGCCTGAAGTTTTTGTTGAGAATACTGGAGCTGTTTATGGCCAGCATGGCTTCTGCAGCCTTGTTAATGGTCATTATGGTACCGGCATTGTCAAGGGAAATTACGCCGGCTGTAATATGTTTTAACACGATTTCAATATATTGCCGGCTTTTTTCCAGTTCTGCATTCTGTTGTTTGAGCATTTCTCCGGACATGGCAATCTGTTCCCGCCCTGCAGCCAATTGTCTGGTCATGGAATTAAAGGATTTTATCAGGGTGCCGATTTCATCGTCGGTTTGAAAATCAATCTGGTAGTCAAGGTCTCCGTTTGTTATCCGCTGGGTTCCTTCTGCAAATTTCATTATGGGAATGGTAATGGATTTTGCCATCTGGAATCCGAACCAGATGGAGCAAAATACCACCAATAACGCCACAATGGAAAGTGCAATATAATAGGAGATCTGGGCTGGTTTCTTGGTCAGTTTGAGCTGCTGGTACTCTTCAACCCCTTGCAGAATTGCCTTGAGGTTTTCTGACAGATCAAGGGAAATCAAGGTGGTGACAACAATGAATCCCTGGGCTTTTGAAGGTGCAACTCCAAAGGGAATTGTGGAAATAGTTCTTAGGAATTCCCCTTCTTCAATGGCCTGATAAATGGTATTGCTGATTTTTTTTCCCGGTATTTTCGTCAGGTCAGTGGTGGTTAAAAGGCCAAAGTAAAGGGGTGTGATTTCATTGGCCAGGGACAGGCTGATCCTTTTGCCATTGGGGGTATAGACTTCAACAGCCTGGCGGTTGAATGCCCTTTGGATCACCTGGGTATACCGGGTAAGCTGCTTTTGATTTTTCTTTTCCAGCAGTTTTCTTGAGTCAATCTGAAAGGCTGCTCTTTTGGCAAAAAATTTATTTTGTTCTTCAATATGTTCATATAATTTCTGGCCCACTGCAAGGGAGCTGTTCAATGTCTGTTCCACGGGTGCATTAAACCAGAAGGCAATGGAAGTGGAGATGAATTGTATGGAAAAAAAGAAAAGAACTGTTGTGGGAAGCAGAGCCAGGATGATAAATGCTGTTATCAAGCGGGTTTTTAACCTGGAACCCAGGACATTGTTCTTTTTTTCATAGTACAGTTTTGCAAGGTTTCGAAAGACCAGCAAAAACAAAGTCAAAAGCAGTAGTAGATTGATGTTGATCAAAATAAACATCAATACAGTGCTGGACATTGGGAAACCTTTTCCAAAGGGGGTGATCCTTGTTTCAACCATTGTAAGAATCCCCACCAGGATCAGGATGACCAGAATAAGAAGGCCTTCTTTTTTTCTTCTGGAACGTTTTTCCGTTAAATTTTCCATTTCATCAATCATAAATTAGGGCCATAAATTAAGGGCCGGGAAGGTCTGATAAAATTATGGATCGTGTAAAAATAGTTTTGTTTATAATTGGGCTAATATGTAAAGTTGATCAAGTACCAGTCTGTTTCAAAATCCCAGAATGATACAAAAAAGAAAATATTATGCAGCGACAAGGGCAGGGTGACCTTATCCAGTTCCCCTTTAATTCGAATCTGGTATTTGTCACCTTTGATAAGTTTTTCCAGAGGTATAACCTCCAGATTGTCAATCTCAGTCATCCAGGATTTGGCTTCTTCAAAGGATTGGGTCACAATTGGTTTTTCATCTTTCCAGGGCCTGGAAACCGAGAATTCCTTTTTCAGGGAGTTATATTTAATTGTATGTTTGATCTGGACATCTGCAATTTTTTTGTCCAGCCAGGAATTACCGGTTTTATAAAGGGAAACATAAAAGGAAAAACTGGTGGGGATTCCATTTAGTACAGCCTGGTTTATTTTTTCGGTAAATGCATTTTTGACCTCAAAATAGGTCAGAAGATCATCCCTTGTGTTGGCAAGTTTGATGTTTACAAGCACGGCATTGTCGTCTGCAAAAAGGTTCAAGGGAACAAGCAGGGTAAAGCAAATCATGAAAATCAGGAGGCCCTGGGATTGTTTTTTATGGGTAATAAATTTCATGGTCAGGTATATTGTTCCATTCTTGCGGGTCCTGTTTCCCAGGAATCCTTATTTTCAAGGAATTTTTCAATGAATAGATGGTTCAGGGTATGTCCGGATTTATGGGTGATAATGTGTCCCTGAATCGGCATTCCCAAAAGGGAAAAGTCTCCCAGACAGTCCAGGAGTTTGTGCCGGACAAATTCATCGGGATAGCGCAATCCTTCTTCGTTTAAAATTTTATCTTTATCAATAATGATGGCATTGTCAAGGCTTCCCCCTTTTCCAAGGCTGAATTTTTTCAGCATTTCAATGTCCTGAATAAATCCAAATGTCCTGGCATGGCTGATTTCCTGTTCAAAGTTGTTTTTTGCCCTGTCAAAGGTAATTTTTTGTTTTCCAATCAAGGGATGGGTAAAGTCAATGGAACAGGTTATTTTAAAACATGGTTCAGGCAGGACCACAACTGATTTGTCCTGGTCCTGGACCTGGATGGGTTTTTTGACAATGATAAAATGTTTGGGAGAATCCTGTTTGACAACTCCTGCGGCTGTCATGGCCCTGGTAAATTCCTTGGCACTGCCGTCCATGATGGGCATTTCATAATCATCCACTTCCACCAGGGCATTGTCTATGCCAAGACCTGCAAAACTGGCCATGAGGTGTTCAATGGTGGAAACAATGGAGCCATTGGTGCCCAGAACAGTTGCCAGGCTGGTATCAACAACAAGCCTGAAAAGTGCCTGAATGTCCTGGGTGCCGGGCAGGTCCCTGCGCCGGAATTTTATGCCATGGTTTTCCCGGGCCGGCATGATGGTAATATTGGTTTTTTTGCCGGAGTGAACTCCTGTGCCGGAAAGGGCCACGTTGTGGGCAAGGGTTTTTTGTTTGTAATATCTGTTCATATTTCTTCTATTTTGTGTTTCTAAATTATCTTTAAAAAATGAGCTATATATATCTGATTTTAATGGGCAAAGCAAAGTAAAATGAGAAATTTCTTTGGTTACTCATTAATTTTTGATAAATAACAGAAGATCAATTGATTGTAAATTTGTGTGTCTGAAACCCGGAATCTATTTTGGAAAGCTAAGGATATGATCGCAAAAATAAACTCATGCGCAGTCCAGGGCATTGATGCAATGATTGTGGAAGTTGAGGTGGACATCTCCTTTGGCCTTCCTGTTTTTCATATGGTGGGCCTGCCTGAAACTGCTGTACGGGAAAGCAAGGAACGTGTCAGGACTGCCATCAATAATTCAGGCTATACTTTTCCCATGGATCGGGTGGTTGTGAATCTGGCGCCGGCAGATATCAAAAAGGATGGCACTGGCCTGGATCTTCCCGTTGCCCTTGGGATATTACGGGCATCAGGCCTGATTCCCGGGGATATCCCGTTGCCATGGCTTATCTCCGGCGAACTTTCTCTGGATGGCAGGATCAAACCGGTCAAGGCTGTGCTGCCCTATGCCCTGGCAGCAAAGGAAAACGGATTCAAAGGGATTATCATTCCCCTGGAAAATGCAGATGAGGCAGCCATGGTCACGGATATTGAGGTGCTGCCGGTCCAATATCTTTCCCAGGTGGTTGATTTTTTTGCTGGATTTAAGGAGATCCCTCCCCACCGTATAGATCCCAAGGTACTTATCTCTGGTTTGGATATTGGAAAGAATCTGGATTTTTCCCATGTCAGGGGCCAGGCCCATGTGAAAAGGGTATTGGAAATAGCGGCTGCCGGAAGTCATCATGTTCTTATGTCCGGACCTCCAGGTTCCGGTAAAAGCATGCTGGCCAAAAGGCTGGTATCTATTCTTCCTTTGCCGGTTTTTGAGGAATCCATGGAAATAGCCAGGATCTATTCGGTGGTCGGGCTTGCTGGAAAACCCCTGGAAACCCTTGGCCAACGTCCATTCAGGTCTCCCCACCATACAATTTCAGATGCAGGCCTTGTGGGGGGAGGTTCAAAACCTGTGCCGGGTGAAATCAGTCTGGCACACCATGGTGTCCTTTTTCTGGATGAGTTACCGGAATTTAAAAAAAATGTGCTGGAGGTGTTGCGGCAGCCAATGGAAGACGGGCAGGTAACCATTGCAAGGGCCGGAATAAAGGCCAGTTATCCATGCCAGTTCATGCTGGTGGCTGCCATGAATCCCTGTCCCTGTGGAAATTTTGGAAATCCTTTCCATGAATGTTCCTGTGCCCAGCCCCAGATTCAGCGGTATCGGTCAAAAATTTCAGGGCCCCTGCTGGATAGAATAGATATCCAGGTGGAGGTTCCCCAGGTCTCCTATGACGAGATATCCAGTGATGTGGAGTCTGAGCCCTCTTCCATGATCCGTAAAAGGGTTGAAAGGGCCAGGCAGATACAGATCAGACGTCTGGAAAAAACCGGGATTCTGTGTAATGCCAGGATGGGTCCGTCCCATATCAAAGAGTTCTGCCATCTTGATAAAGATGCCAGAACTATCCTTCATAAGGCCATGGATAAACTTGGATTCTCAGCCAGGGCATTTAACAGTATTTTAAAGGTTGCAAGAACCATTGGCGATCTTTCAGAACAAAAAAACATCTGCCGCCAGGATGTTATGGAAGCAATCCAGTATAAAAGCTTTGACAGGTCTGGCAGGGAAGCCTTTTAATGTAACTATTCACCATACATGTCTGTAATGAGTTTTCGTAATTGAGCTGCTGTGATCTTGGATAAGACGTCAATTTTATTTTTCAATCTTTGTTTGCTGATGGTGCGTATCTGGTCAACGGCAATCTCAGCCATTTTATTGGCGCATTTAATCTGGAGCCTGGTTTTCCACTTCGGGTGCAACTTTGAAGTTAAGGGACATATGACAACGGTTTCTAAATATTTATTCATCTCATCCTGGCTAACTATGACAACAGGCCGTACTTTTTTTATTTCGCTTCCAAGGGTAGGGTTAAGATCTGCATAAAAGATTTCATACCTTTTAATATCCAAAATTTTCATTCTCTAACCCGTCCA
>NBML01000074.1 GCA_002085465.1 Desulfobacteraceae bacterium 4572_89
TCCAGGCAGTATCCCAGAAATCTTCCAGGTTTTCCACGGACCAGTCCCAGAGTTGTGCATATTCTGAGAAGTCTTTGTTGAATTTTTCATTCACCAGGGTCATAAAGCGATACATATTAGTGGCTTTGATTCTCTCGTCAGATGGCTGCCACAATGGTTTTATCATTATTAATTACCTCCTTATTCGTAGAGAACGGCTAGTATGGTTGCTCTTTCAGTTTTAGCCGTGAGATAGTGGGGGGTGGTGGAAAGATAATAGGCCGAGTCCCCGGGTTCAAGGTCATAGGAATCATTGGCAATTATCAGGTTGGCTGTTCCCTCAAGGACAAAGATAAATTCTTCACCATTGTGCACGGAAATTTCCTTTTCTTCGGTTTTTTCCAACTGCACTATCAGGGCCTCCATGTGCCTGCCCTGTACTTCCGGGGCCAGACTCATATATGAATATACATTTTTTTTGCTGGTTTTGGAGGCAGATCTTGATATTTGTTTTCTTTCATTTTTCCGGGTAATGGAATATATTTTGGTACCCATTCCTGACACCAGTCTTCCCACTGCCGAATCCAGGGCTTTGGAAAGTTTCATTACCGTGCCCAGCTGGGGCCGATGTTTTCCATTTTCAATGTCTTCCAGACGGGAAACATCAAATCCGGTCAGGCTGGACAGGTCTTCAAGGGATATCCCCTTTTTTTCCCTCAACTGCTGAATACGGGTTCCAACCTCATCCACATCCCCGGTTTTGCCATCTTCAATATTACCGGTGAGGTCCTCAAAATAATCAACATTGATATGGGGAATTTTTTCTTTCTTTTCCATGGCATCTCCTTGTAATAGATCTTTTGGGTGTATTGATCTAGGTTTGGGGAAAATTTTGATCTGGTTTTTCACCCAGGTTTTCTTTTAATTTTGCAAGTCCTGGCCTGGCATATTCCATGTGCCCTTCCGTAAGGGTGCGGCCGTTGATCATGGCCTCACTTCTAAGCCTTTTGCCCACGGTTTTTTCCAGCTGTTTGCCCAGCCAGAGGATCCTGTCAACATCATATCCATGTTCTATACCCATTTCATCAATTTGTACAAGGGTATCTTCCAGGCAGATCAGGCCCACATAGCGTTCATCATCATAATAATAATCTCCGGTTCCCTTGATGGGTCTGTCATCTATGAAATTGGCCGGCTGTCCCCCAAGTCCCCCAAGTGTTGCCTCAAAATGACAGATTCCTGCCTGGAGGGCAGCAAGAACAGAAGCGGAAGCTACCCGTTTGGTTTCGTGGAAATGGGCAATGTGGAGGCTGGTATCCGGTATTTCATCCAGGATCATGGAAAAATATCGGTATACATCGGCTGCGGAGGCTGATCCGTCATGGTCTGCATGTTCAATGTCCGAGGCCCCTATGGAAAGCCAGTGCTTGGTGAATTCAACGGCATCGGCAAGGTCAGTTGCTCCGCCAATGGGAGATCCCCAGATGGTGGACACGGTGCCGCACATCTTAAGGCCTGCATCAGTACATTTTTTAATACAGCGTTCAGCTTCTGCCCAGTAATTGGGCAGGGTGGTGCCGGAATTGGCAAAATGGTGCTGTTCTTCCGTGGATACCATCATGAGCAGACGGTCCGGGCCCACACCATTTTTTTTCAGCTCAATGGCACGGTCCACGGAAGGCTCTCTGATTGTTATTGCTGTCAGCACAACATCCTTCATATCAATGCCTTTTTTTGCGGCCCTGGAAACAAAATTATCAGATCGTAAATGGGCCAGGAGTTCCTCTGCATCGGAAAACTGGGGCATGCTTCTGGGATTTCCAAGGTTTGTCACCTCAATATTGCGGCATCCGGCAAATATCAGTTCTTCAAGATAGGTGATCTTGGCCTGGGTTGAAATGAATTTTTCCAGATGCTGGAATCCGTCCCTTACAGTAATATCTCCGATGGTTACTTTTTTTGGCATTCTTGGAAAAATTTTCCAATAATCATATTCTGTCATTGTTCACTCCTTACTATCATTACCATACAAAAAAATTAAAATCTAAAATTACCAAAGGTGGGGTCTTTAATAGGTTTGATCAGGCTGACCTCAAAGGCCATGGAAAGCCAGTCCCTGATTTCGCTGAATTTAAGGACCCTGTCGTTGAAAAGTCTTGATGCACAGAAAAAGGGATGGGCTTCCCCATCATATTTATCAATCATTTTCTGCTGGAATGCGGCAATTTCTTCAGGGGTCATGGGGTTGTTCTGGGCATTGCGTTTGGCCTGTTCAATGTGAAGAAGGACACCGCCGGCACTTTTCCCGCTCATGACCGAGGTTCTTGCCCTCATGGTGGAAAAAAGGAAATGGGGTTTATAGGCCCGGCCGCACATGCCGTAGTTGGCAGCCCCGTTGTCAGGTCCTATTACCAGTTGAACCTTTGGTACCTGGGCACAGGAAACAGCCCTTACCATATCAGCTCCGAATTTGCCAATGCCTGAGTGTTCCGATTCCGATCCCACCATATATCCAGGGGAGCTCTGGATAAAGAGCAGAGGTATTTTTTCATAGGAACATCTCACCACCCATTCAGCAACCTTTTTGGCAGCTTCATGGAAGATGATGCCTGCCCCGTTGGAGCAGATCACTCCCACGGGAAGCCCCTTGATTCTGATTTTGCCGGTGAGGATATTGGTGCCCCTGCCCGGGGCAAAGTTTTTCTTGGCCTCAATAAACTCTGACCCGTCGGCAATGGACTGGATTACTTTGAGCCCATTTATTCCCTTGTGGGGGGAAGTGGGCAATACTTCATAGAAGGATTCCTCGGAAACCTCTGGTTTCTGTTCCGGATACCGGTGCAGGTTGAGATCCTGGGGCCGGGTCAATGAAAGCAGTTCCCTTACCCTGCCAATGGCCTGGGTCTGATCTGTGCAAAGATGGTCTGCACCTCCTGACACCTGGGTGTGGACCTTGGCGCCTCCAAGATCTTCTGCTGAAATTTCTTCACCTGTGGCCATCTTTACCAGGGGTGGTCCCCCAAGAAAAGAAAAGGACTGCTTATCTATCATAATGGATTCACAGGCCATGAAAACAATATAGGCACCACCGGCTGTGTTGCCACCGGTGCTCAGGGTGACCTGGCGAAGCCCTTTTGAGGACATTCTTGCCATGTTGTAGAATATGGAACCAAAATGCTGGTCATCGGGGAATACATCTGCCTGCATGGGCAGGAAAACCCCGCCTGAGTCGGCAATATAAACGCAGTTAAGACCACATTTTTCAGCAATGGCCTGGGCCCGCATATGCTTTTTAAGGGTGATGGGGAAATAGGTCCCGGCTTTCACCCGGCTGTCATTGGCCATGATCATGGTCCAATTACCATGGATTTTACCGATTCCTGTGACAATTCCGGCACAGGGTACGTCTTCCACCCCTGGATATCCCATGCCAAATCCAGCCAGCATGGAAAGTTCATAAAATTGGGTGTCAGGGTCAATAAGATCTGTGATCAATTCCCTGACCGGACGTTTGTTCCGTTTGGCCAGGTTGTCTACGGCTTTTTGGCCTCCGGGCCAGATGGCCTCCTGCTGCCGGTCCGTAAGTTCTTTTTCCTGGTTTTCCCAGAATGTTTTGGCTTCAGTCATGGATTATTTTATCTCCCTTTATATAAAGGTTTTCTTTTTTCTCTAAATGCTGTCAGACCTTCGATGCGGTCTTCCGTTGGAATGGTCACTCTATAGGCATTGGATTCAATGGCAAGGCCCGTGGCAAGATCGGTTTCAATGCCCTTGTCAATGGCGTATTTGGCCATTTCCACTGCAATGGGTCCGGTCTGGGCAATCATGGCTGCCATTTCCATGGAGGCATCCAACAGGTTTTCAGGTGTTGTGACCTGGTTGACAAGGCCAATGTTCAGAGCTTCCTCTGCATTTACTCTGCGGCCTGTAAAAATCAGCTCCTTGGCCTTTGCTACTCCAATTATCCTGGGCAGTCGCTGGGTTCCGCCGCCTCCGGGGATGATTGCAAGCCTGGCTTCGGTCAGTCCCATGGAGGCCGTGTCTGAGGCAATCCGGATATCCGATGCCAGAGCTACTTCGGTTCCCCCTCCCAGGGCGATTCCGTTTACAGCAGAAATAACCGGTATGGGAAGGTTCTGGATGGAGGTTAAAAGGTTGCGGATTGTCAGGATGAATTTTTTTACCTCTTCCTGGGTCAGACTGGCCCTTTCCTTTAAATCTGCACCTGCGCAGAATGATTTTTCTCCGGCACCTGTGATGATGACGCACCTGATGTCTGTCCTGTATTGGAGAACCTCGATCTGGTCCCTGAGTGCATACAAAAGGTCGAAATTCAGGCAGTTCACTCTGGACTTCAGATGTACCTTCCCCTATTTCAAGGAGTTTCTGGTCTCTGTAGAATCGTTCCACATTGTATTCCTTCATCAGGCCGTATCCCCCGTGGATCTGTACTGCATGGTCCACAACCCTGCTCATTACCTCGGAGCAGTAGAGTTTTCCCATGGCAGCTTCTTTTTCAAAGGGCCTGTGGTTGCTCTTGAGCCAGCAGGCTTTATAAAGAAGGTTCCTGGCACATTCTATTTCCATGGCAGAATCAGCCAGCTTAAATGCAATGGCCTGGAATTTGGAAATGGGCTGGCCAAACTGCTCTCTTTCCTTGGCATATTTCAGGGCCAGATCATAGGCGCCCTGGGCTCCGCCAAGGCCCATGGACCCGATGGAAAGACGTCCCCCGTCCAGGGTGGACAGCATCTGGTGGAAACCATCCCCTTTTTTGCCCAGAATATTTTCCCTGGGGACCCTTACATCGTCAAAATATAACTCTGCTGTATTGGAGGACCTCCACATTAATTTTTTGTGCATGGCAATGGCCTTGAATCCGGGAGTGCCTGCTTCAACCAGGATACAGGAGTATTCAGGTTTGCCATTGTCCCGGGTACCGGTAATGGCCTGGACTGTTACTCCCATGGTTAAATCACAGGCTGCATTGGTAATAAATATTTTGGAACCATTGATCACCCACTCATTACCGTCCAGGACAGCCGTGGTTTTACTGCCACCTGCATCGGATCCTGCAGTAGGTTCGGTAAGTCCAAATCCCCAGAGACCTTCTCCTGCGCAAAGTTTTGGCAGGTATTTCTGTTTTTGCTCCTCTGTACCAAAATAATAGATCGGGCCGATACCAAGGGAGTTGCCCGCTGCAATGGTTGCAGCCTGGGACCCGTCAATCCTTGCGATTTCTTCAACGGCTATGATATAGGATATATAATCCATTGCCTGGCCTTCATACTCTTCTGACACAAACATGCCGAAAAGACCGATTTCTCCCATTTTGCGGGTCAGCTCCACTGAAAATTCTTCTTTTTCATCAAGCTCTCCAGCAATGGGGGCAACCTCTTTCTGGGCAAACTTTCTGACTTCCTTACGGATCATTTCCTGCTCTTTGGTAAGGTCAAAATCCACCCTGCGCCTCCTTCGTATTTATTGGTTAACTATTATTTATACATGTATTGTTTCAACCAGGTGCTCGCAAATATAAAAACTGATCGAGCGCTCAGTCTATTTTTAAGATACTATATTTAAAGGAATTAATTTGTCAAACAATTTTTCTCCAATACATCAGAAAAATTTTTTCAGGCATAAAAATTGAAATAATTGAAATAATCGAAATATATATTGAAACATATAATAGAGAGAATAAAGGACCGGATGAAAAAATTGTTTTTAATCACCCCGGGAAAGATGTATACTATTATAAACCCAGGACGTCCTGCCTGAAAGCTCTAAAGATCAATGGGGAGGGTGTCAATCCATCAGGACCCGGTCGATATCCGGGTTGGAAAGGAGGCGTTATGAAGTTTGAAAAAATATTAAATCCTGTTGACGGATCAGAGCATTCTGTTCATGCAACAAGGTCTGCCATTGAGCTTGCAAGACAATTTAAATCTTTGATTATCCTTTTGCACTGCCACAGCCGGTTTCCTGTTGTTTTGTCCGAGCCCTATTTCCAGCAGGCAATAAATGAAATAATGAAATCATCCGAGGAGTTGGTAAAACCATTTGAATCAATGCTGGAAGAAAGTGGTGTGAAATATGAGATCAGGATATTGGAAGGGCTTCCGGGAACTACCATTGCCAATGTTGCTAAAATTGAAAAACTTGATTTGATTGTTATGGGATCACGGGGGGTCACAAATTTTGAAGGATTGTTTCTGGGCAGTGTTGCCCACCAGGTGCTTCATAAATCCACCTGTCCCGTGTTTATCGCCAAATAGAGTGTTCCATGGGCGGCACCCATAATAATTGTTACAACAAAAAAGGAAGTATTTGCATATTGAGTTGTGAGTTATGAGAAAAAATTGCAGTTTTAATCTCAATACTCACAACTCAAATCTCATTATAGTTTTTTATATAAAATAGTCACAATGATTTTTACCAGGCTAAGTATCCAGAGAAAGCTGCGAAAGAAAAGGTCAAACTAGTCCAGGGGCTTTGTCAGTGTCCCGTTGACAAGCCATTTTATTTTTTAAAATATGAGGGGAAAAAGGGGGCAAGCCCCAGTGTAAGGCAGAAGGGTTTGTATCATTCCTCCCTATTTTTGTCCATTACAGTGTAAAATCATGCCCAAGAGATTGTCCTTGACAACAAAATAAATACATGAAAAAAATATATGACTGAGCGCTCGTTCAAGAGCTTGGGTTAAACTTAAGTTAGGCAGTAAAGGAGCGAATTTGGCTAAAGCTAACAAGAAATCAACTCCAGTGGCTGACGGTGAGGTCCCCACGCAAATAAAGAATCCTGAGCTGGTCCGGGAGAGGAGGCGGCATATTGTTGACTCAACGGTCAAGCTTTTTATAGAACACGGATATCACAAGACCACAACCCGGATGATCGCCAAGGCAGCTAATTTTTCCATTGGATCTTTATATGAGTATGTCAGTTCCAAGGAAGATCTTCTTTATCTGGTCTGCAAGGCCATCCACGAGGAGGTCCAGGATGCTGTGGAAGATGCATTGTCCAATAGTGCAAAGGAAAAAGAGCAACTGGCAGAGGTGATCCGCCAGTATTTTTATGTGTGTGACAAAATGGCAGACCATATCCTGCTCATGTACCAGGTGACCCAGTTTCTACCTGAAAAATGGAAGGAGAGGGTATTGGTTAATGAGTTAAATATCACTGATATTTTTATTCAGACCCTGGGAAAGCTATCGGGAAAGAATAAGTTTCCCATGCTTGATGGCAAAATTTTAAATCTTGTGGGACACAATATCTCCGTTCTGGGTCAGATGTGGGCTTTTCGCAGGTGGCATATAAAAAAGAGATTTGCCATTGATGAATATATTTCCATTCAAACGGATTTTATTCTTGGGCTCATATTTTAAAAATAAAATAAAGATTTATTTTTTTTAGAATATGTGTAACTAAAGTAGTTTGTATAAACTCTGTTTAGTATGACCAAACTCTCTGTTTTTTTAAAAGGAGAAATAATGATTACAGAACCTGAAGTATATATCCCTGAGAATTCCATCAAAATCGTAACTGCCACCTCTCTTTTTGATGGCCACGATGCTTCCATTAATATCATGCGTAGAATCTTACAGGATTCCGGTGCCGAAGTAATCCATATCGGTCATAACCGGTCTGCCAGGGAAGTCGTGGATGCAGCCATTGAAGAAGATGCCCAGGGAATTGCGGTTTCCAGTTACCAGGGAGGCCATGTGGAATATTTTAAATATATGGTGGACCTTTTAAAGGAAAGAGGGGGATCGCCAGGGCATGATCAATAATATGATGCAGGCCATGGATGTTCCGTCCGTTGATTTTGACAACCTGGATTATTCCGGACTCAGTATTGAAAATAAATATATTACAGCTAATTTCATTTCTGCTGTTCAGGAAGCCAGTGCGTCTCACAAGGATAAACTGGATAATATCCTGGGCCGCATTAATGAAATGGCCAGGGACCGGGATGTGCCTGTAATAGGCCTCACCGGCACAGGTGGCGCAGGAAAATCCTCTTTGACCGACGAGTTGATTATTCGCATGTTAATGGATCTTAAGGATGTAAACATCGCCATTATCTCCAGTGACCCTTCCCGGCGCAAAACAGGAGGCGCCCTGCTGGGGGACAGGATCCGCATGAATTCAATTGATACTGAACGGGTATATATGCGTTCCCTTGCCACCCGGCGGTCCCAGACAGAATTGCCGGAATCCCTCCCCCATGCCGTGACCGTGGCCAAGGCTGCCGGGTATGATATCATCATTTTGGAGACTGCGGGAATTGGCCAGGGAGATTCCAGGGTAGTGGATTTGGTGGACATGTCCGTCTATGTAATGACAGCAGAGTTTGGTGCACCATCCCAGCTTGAAAAAATTGATATGCTGGATTATGCCGATATAGTGGTGGTCAATAAATACGAGAAAAAAGGGTCGGAAGATGCCATAAGGGATGTGCGGAAACAGGTCCAGAGAAACCGTAAGACATGGGATATGGATCCCAGGGATCTGCCGGTATATGGAACCATTGCTTCTAAATTCAATGATGACGGTATCACTGCCTTTTACCACGGCCTTCTGGATTTGATTGAAGAGAAAAAACAGATTTGTTACAAATCCTCCATTCCCAGAACAGATTGCAAGGAATCATCCTCCAAGACCATCATTATTCCCGGGGAGCGAACCAGATACCTGGCTGAAATTGCCGACTCAATCCGGGAATACCATGAAACCACTGAGAGTCAGTCCAAAGCAGTCCGGCAGAGGTGGCATTTAATGGAAGCTGCAGATTTTCTAAAGGATTCAGTTCTAAAGGATTCAGTTCTAAAGGATTCAGGAATGGATGAGCTTTCACAATTCAAGGAAGCTGTTGCCCAGGCCCAGTCTCTGGTGGACAGGGAAACCGACCAGGTTCTCAAGGAATTTAAACATTGTTCTGACATGTATGAAAAAGATGAACTTGTATACCATGTCCGGGGTAAAGAGTTCAGGCAGCCTTTGCACAGCCGGTCCCTTTCCCATACCATAATTCCCAAGATTGCCCTGCCAAAGTTCAAGGATCCAGGGGAGCAGTATTCCTGGATGCGCAAAGAGAATTTTGCCGGCAATTTTCCCTATACAGCCGGAGTATTCCCCTTAAAACGGGCGGATGAAGATCCCACAAGAATGTTTGCCGGGGAAGGGGGGCCTGCCGATACAAACAGGAGGTTCAAACTTTTGTCCGGGACATATCCTGCCAAACGTCTGTCCACAGCCTTTGATTCGGTTACCCTGTACGGGTTTGACCCGGACCTGCGGCCGGATATTTACGGGAAAATAGGTACCTCCGGGGTGAGTATATGTACTTTGGATGATGTCAGCCTGCTCTATGACGGATTTGACCTCTGTGCCCCCAACACCTCGGTTTCCATGACCATTAACGGGCCAGCTCCCATGATGCTGGCCATGTTCATGAATACGGCAATTAATCAGCAGATGGAAGGGTTTAAAAAGGAAAAGGGCAGGGAACCTGACCCAGAAGAAGCTGCTGAAATAAAACAGTTTGCCCTGTCCAATGTCAGGGGAACCATCCAGGCAGATATTTTAAAGGAAGACCAGGGCCAGAATACCTGCATTTTTTCCATTGAATTTGCCCTGAAAATGATGGGTGATATTCAGCAGTATTTTATTGATAATATGGTAAGAAATTTTTATTCAGTTTCCATTTCAGGATACCATATTGCCGAGGCTGGTGCCAATCCAATCACCCAACTGGCCTTGACCCTGTCCAATGGATTTACCTATGTGGAATATTATCTGTCCCGGGGTATGGATATTGACAGCTTTGCCCCTTCCCTGTCTTTTTTCTTTTCCAATGGAATGGATCCCGAGTACACAGTGATCGGCAGGGTGGCAAGAAGGATATGGGCTGTTGCCATGAAGTATAAATATAAGGGAAATGATCAGGACTACCCTCCAGGGTTTGTGCGCAATTTATGATAATTGCAACAGCCTTCATACCAATGCCTTTGACGAGGCCATTACCACGCCCTCGGCAGAATCTGTTCGACGGGCCCTGGCCATCCAGCTTATTATTAACCGGGAATGGGGGCTTGCCACCAATGAAAATCCACTCCAGGGAAGTTTTATTGTGGATGAGCTTACAGACCTTGTGGAAGAGGCAGTTCTCATTGAGTTTGACAGGATAACGGAACGGGGCGGGGTCCTGGGTGCCATGGAAACAGGTTTCCAAAGGGGTAAAATCCAGGAAGAGTCCATGTACTACGAGCATTTGAAACATAGCGGCAAACATCCCATTATCGGAGTCAATACCTTTGAGGACCCGGATGCTGATTATGCGGACATGGCCAATCACCTTGAGCTTTCCCGGGCCACCAATGATCAGAAAGATGCCCAGCTGGAAAGGCTGGAAAATTTTAAGCGTGCCCACAGCAGTGAATCGGAACAGGCCCTTGAAGCTTTGAAGAAGACAGCCCTTACCGGGGAAAATCTCTTTGCCCAGCTCATGGAAACTGTGAAAACCTGTTCCCTGGGTGCCATTACCCATGCATTGTATGAGGTGGGTGGGAAATATCGAAGGAATATGTAAAAGCAGCTGGAAAAGCGAGAAAAGCTGGAGCAGCGGGAAAAGCTGGAGCAGCTGGAAAAGAGATAACAATTTATGTGAGGAGATGAACATATGAATAAAGCAGTCATTGTCAGTGCAACAAGAACACCCCTGGGCAGTTTTGGCGGGACATTGAGTAAAATAGGTGCCACCGATCTCGGGGCCCATGTGATTAAGGAAGCCATAAAACGGGCCAATATAGATGAAAAAGAAATAGATGAATGTATCATGGGAATAGTCTTGCCCTGCGGGTATGGGCAGAACCCGGGAAAGCAGGCTGCTGTTAAAGCCAGTCTTCCCTGGGAAGTGGAAGCCATTACCATTAACAAGGTTTGCGGTTCTTCCCTAAAGGCAGTGATGCTGGCAGCACAGGCTATTCAATGTGGGGATGCCAACGTGGTGGTGGCCGGTGGCATGGAAAATATGAGTATGGCCCCCTATTATATGGATAAGGCCCGGTGGGGCCATCGTATGGGGCCGGGTAGAATCGAGGATCATATGATCCATGACGGACTCTGGGACATTGTTAATGATTTTCACATGGGTATGTCCAACGAGCTTTGTTCTGAACGCTGGGAAGTAACAAGAGAGGACCAGGACAGGTTTGCGGCCCAGTCCTATGCAAGGGCAAATGCCTCAGTGGTTTCCGGCCGGTTCAGGGATGAGATTGTGCCTGTTGAAGTGCCCCAGAGAAAAGGTGACCCAAAGATATTTGATACAGATGAATGTCCCCAGGAGTCCAGTTATGAGTTTTTGTCCAAAATGAGACCGGCCTTTAAAAAGGGCGGGGTTGGAACTGCTGGAAATGCTTCCATTATTTCCGATGGTGCCTCAGCTCTGGTGGTAATGAGCGAGCAAAAAGCCAAAGAGCTTGGATGCACAATCATGGCTGAAATCGGTGCCCAGGCCTCCCATGGCATTGATATGAAATACGTTTTAATGGCTCCCATTTATGCCATTCCCAAGGTGCTGAAAAAACAGGGCCTTTCCATTTCAGATATTGATCTATTTGAGATCAACGAGGCCTTTGCAGGTTCATCCACGGGCATTAACAAGGTCCTGGAACTTGATCCTGAAAAAGTAAACGTCAACGGCGGCAGTGTCGCCCTGGGCCATCCCATTGGCGGATCAGGCGCCAGGGTGCTTACCACCTTGCTCCATGAAATGGAAAAGCGTGACTTGAATACAGGGCTTGCATCCCTGTGCCTGGGCGGTGGAGAAGCAGTGGCCCTGATCGTTAACCGGTAAGTATATAAACATAAAATTGTCTAAATTATACATATGAGTATGGAATAAGGAGAAAAAAATGGGCGTAGAAAAATTTGGTGTAATTGGTTCAGGGCAGATGGGAAATGGAATTGCCCAGGTAGCGGCAGCCAGTGGACTTAGGGTTTTGATGAGTGATATAAAAAAAGAATTTTGTGAAAAGGGCGTGGCAAACATTGCCAAAAACCTGGACCGGATGGTTTCCAAGGGCAAACTGGATGAAGAAGGAAAAGCAGCAATCCTGGGCAGGATTGAAACCACCACTGAACTTTCCGATATGGAATCCGTTGATTTCGTTGTGGAGGCTGCCGTGGAGAGGGAAGATCTGAAATTTAACATTTTTGAGGATCTGGACAAAATTTGCGCGCCCCATGTGGTTTTGTCCACCAATACCTCATCCATCCCCATTGGCAGGATTGCAGCCAGAACATCCAGGCCGGACAAGGTAATCGGCATGCATTTCATGAATCCAGTGCCTGTGATGAAACTGGTGGAGGTGATCAGAGGTCTTGCCACGTCCCAGGAAACTTTTGATCTGACCTGGGAGCTGTGTGAAAAATTTGGGAAAACCCCGGCCGAGGCCAATGATTTCCCAGGGTTTATCGCCAATAGAATTCTCATGCCCATGATCAATGAGGCTGTTTTCTGCCTCTACCAGAGTGTGGGAAAACCAGAGGATATTGACACGGTCATGAAACTGGGCATGAACCATCCCATGGGCCCCCTTGCCCTGGCAGACCTCATAGGTCTGGATACCTGCCTTGCCATAATGGAAACCCTGTATGACGGTTTCAAGGATTCCAAGTACAGGGCCTGTCCTTTGCTTAGAAAATATGTGGAAGCTGGATGGCTTGGTAGAAAAACTGGAAAAGGGTTTTATGACTATAGTTGATTCGGGCAGCCAGTATACCCGGTATACCCGGTTTTTTAGTCTTTCAGAGCTTGATGCAAGAATTCAGGGCCTTCAGAAAATTCTGGAAAACCAGGATGTTGACGGGGTCCTGATTGTTCAAAGGGCAGATCTGTTTTATTATGCCGGTACCACCCAGCAGGCATGGCTCTATGTCCCTGTCCAGGGAACTCCTGTTCTCATGGTTTTTAAGGATTTTAAACGGGCTGCCCAGGAGTCCGGTCTTGACCAGATTCTTGCCCTGATCAGCCCCAAAAAAATTCCAGACACATTGGAGGGCCTGGGTATAACTCTTCCAGGCCGCCTTGGGCTGGAGCTGGATGTAATGCCTGCCAATCAATATTTCATGTTTCAGGATATATTTGCTGAAACCGTTATTGTTGATATCTCCAGTCAGATCCGTCTCCAGAGGGCTGTTAAATCAGAGTTTGAAATTAATTGTGTGAGACAGGCCTCTGTACTGGCAGACCAGGTGGCAGCCAGGGTACCGGATCTGCTCAGGGTCGGCATGACGGAAATCGAGCTGGCCGGAATGCTGGAGGCCCATGCCAGGAAACTGGGGCACCAGGGATTGATCCGCATGCGCCTCTGGGATAATTATCTTTTTTACGGCCATATCATGTGCGGACCAGGGGCTGCTGTTCCCGGATCATTTGCCTCTCCCACCAGCGGGTTAGGGCTTAATCCTAATATAGCCCAGGGCCCTGGGTTTTCACCTATTAAACCCAATGAACCAATTCTTGTGGACTATGTATTTTCCCTTAACGGATATTTAAGTGACCATACAAGGATTTTTTCCCTGGGAGAAGTGTCCGGGGAATTGTACAAGGCCCATGAAGCCATGGTGGAGATCCAGGAAATAGTTAAAAAAGCAGCAATGCCCGGTGCGGTTACAGGGGATATTTATGAAACCATGATTACCATGGCAAAAGAAAAAGGATACAAAGAGTTTTTCATGGGGGCCTCGGAGCCGAAAATACGCTTTGCCGGCCATGGTCTGGGCATTGAACTGGATGAGTTTCCCTTTATTGCCCAGGGCCAGACCCTTGCCCTGGAAAAAAATATGCTCATTGCCCTGGAGCCCAAGGCAGTTATACCTGGAAAAGGGGTAGTGGGCATTGAGAATACCTTGTTAGTCACAGACAACGGGCTTGAATCCCTGACTAAATATCCAGATTCCATTACATCGGTATAGGACCTGTTTGAGTAAAAATTAAAAAAAGTAAATACCTGGAACCTAGTAGGAAACCACCTGGTTTCTGCCTTTGTCTTTGGCCTTGTAAAGAGCTTTGTCGGCTCTGATTGTGAATTCGTCAGTCCCTTCTTTTTCAATATATTTTGTAATACCAAAACTGCAGGTGATTTTGGAATCTATTGAAAACGTATGTTGTTCAATGCGTTTTCGAATTTTTTCAGCAAGCACAAAAGAGGATTCTTCATCATTTTCAGGAACAAGGATTACAAACTCTTCACCTCCCCACCGGGCAAGAATATCAGAAGATCGGATACTGGTCGCACATAAGTGGGACAGATCTTTAAGTATCTCATCTCCGGAAACATGCCCAAAGGTATCGTTTATCCGTTTAAATTTATCAATATCAAAAATAATGAGGGTAAGTGCAGAACCATATCTTTGGCAACGGTGAATTTCCCTTTTAAGGCATTCATTAAAATATCCTCGATTGTATAATTTAGTTAAGGGATCAGTTGTAGCCTGAACCTTTAAAATTTTATTTACCCGTTCCAACTCTTTTTGATGTTCCTTCTGGGCGTTTTTATATCCCTCAAAAATAGCATAGATTCCCTTGGAAAATAGATAGCTGATACAAAGAAAAATAAGGCAGGTGAGAATTAGAAAATAAACCAGAAAACGGATAGTCTTTTGTACCTGTTCCCGCAGGTTTAACTGCAATTTAGCAACCCGTTGGTCCAGTTGGTCAAGATAAGTCCCTTTTGCCACAATCCAATTCCATTCAGGGTAATATTTAAAATAACTCAGCTTGGCAAAGATTCCGTCTGAACCTGGTTTTTTATACCAATAGGTGACAAAGGCCTCCCCTTTTTCTTTTATCCCCCTGAGCATTTCCCTGCGGAACATCTTGCCTTTGGCATCTTTCAGGTCGTCGGAAATTTTTTTACCAACAAGATCCAGGCGATTGGGATTTACCAGCATGGTGGCAAATCCATCCCCTCCGTTCATATCATGGAGCTGATAGATAAATATATATTCCGGAGACCTAAGATCAACCTTTTTGTTGTTAAGGCTACGGACAATGGTTTGTTTTGTTATTTCATTAAAATCATCCAGATATTCGCCAGTGCCTATAATCCAGTCAAACGGTTGAAAATACTTGATATAGGAAGTTTTTGAAAAAAGTTTTTCGCCCTCGATTCCAGGTTTTGGCCATTGATATTGAATAGCACCTTCACCCCGGTTCCTGGCTATATAGATCATTTTTTGAAATAGATCTTTTCTGTCCTGGAAAGGGGTTATATTGACATTGGTTCCTTCCCTGGAGGGATCAGGCGGATAGAGTATGTAAGCTCCATCCATGGAACGGATAAAATAATATCCTCTGCCATCATTGAATCTGACAGATCGTAAAGCCTCTGAGATAATGGATATTATTTCTTCAGGTTTTTTGGTTCCATAGTATTTCTGGTAGAGATTTTCTGTTATGGCATGGGCTTCGTAAACCCTTTTTTGAATGGCAATGTTTAGATCCTGTTCCGAGTAGTACAGCCGGGAATTCATTCTACTTATCTGGGATAAAACTTCTGATTTGAGTCGATCTTTCTGAATGTCAGTATAGTTTTTTTCAACCCCTTTTAAATCTTTTTGAAATTGTTTGTATTTATCACGAATAAAGACTCCGCCAAGAATCGTTATAAGGAGAATAACAATAAGTAATGAACTGATAAAACTGATTTTACCGATGTTTTCTTCTTTAATAAAAGACATGAAACAGCCTTACAATGAATAGAAAAGCTATTTTCAAAGATTATTTGCCGTACTTGTCATCAAAGGTGTTCCAGAAAGAACGGTCCTTATCCCGCCAGCCTTTGCCAAATGATTTATCAAAGAAGGGTTTAAGGGTAGAAAACCAGGATCCATATCCCTGTTTGCCTTCTATTCTGGTCCGTATGACGTCGGCGGCATGGGTGGAAATATTTGCCAGTTCATCCTTGGGAATATAGGAATCAGCACCTTTTTGAATGGATTCCTTGAGATTTTCCGGTGTGAGTGCATGGGCGGTAAGCATGAGGGCTGGAACCTCTTTTTCGCCGGCAAGTTTGAGGATATCATATCCGCTTACTCCCATGATATCAAGGATAGCCAGATCATACTTGTTGTTTTCAAGAAGTTTTTTGGCTGTTTCAAAGGAGTTGGCAGTTTCCAGAGTGCACATGTCCAGCAACTCTTCAATGGTCTCAAGAATATCTGGTTCATCATCCACTACCAGAATTTTTCGGTCTTTTAAAAGGTCTTCGGGTAAAATGGTGTTAATTTCAAACCGGACCGTGGTTACAGGGCAGGGGGCCTTTAAAATTACATATCTTGCTGTGGAACCAAGAATGGCTTTCTGGGCCCTTGAGGTTTTTTTGATACCCAGAAATATATGATCTATATCATTTTCTTCGGCAAATTTTACCAGGTCTTCACCAGCAGAAAGTCCCCTGACACTCTGCTGGGCTTCACACTGAATGCCTGAGTTCTCCAGTAGTTGCCGGGCAAATTCAAGGCCTTCTTCTGCCTGGGCTATTTCTGCCTGGGTTTCTGAAGCGCCTCCTTCCATTGATGTGACCACATAGACAAAGGCAGAGTGTATACCTGCCATATCCCTTGCAAGTGATAAAGAGATTCTGCCGACTTCTCCACCATTATATCCAACCAGTATTTTCATTTTGAACTCCTAAATTTTGTGGTCCACATCCAGCAGGTGGATATCACATCCACCAGGTGGGTTACATCCACCAGGTGGGTTACATCCACCGTTTGCGTCTTTTGTAGGATTTAACATCCTTAAAGGATTTTCTGCCGCCACCCTTGGTAATGCCCATGTAAAATTCTTTTACATCCGGGTTGTCCTGAAGTTCTTTTGACGGTCCTTCCAGAACTATTTTGCCGGATTCCATGATATAGGCATAATCTGATACTGCCAGAGCCACTTTTGCATTCTGCTCCACAACCAGGATGGTGGTATCAAGTTCTTTGTTGATTTTTTTAATATTATCAAATATTTCTTTGACAAGAATGGGGGCAAGTCCCAGGGACGGTTCATCCAGCATGAGCATTTCAGGTGCTGCCATCAAGGCCCTTGCAATGGCAATCATCTGCTGCTCACCACCTGAACTGTATCCTGCCATTCGATTGGTCACCTTGGAGAGTCGTGGAAAATGTTTGTACATAAGTTCGTTGTCTTCACGGATCTTTTTTGATCCGTCTTTTCGTGTAATGGATCCCACCAGGATATTTTCATTCACTGTCAGGTGTTTGAATATTCTTCTGCCTTCAGGCACCATGACTGCACCCAGTTTCACTATGTCAGTCCCTAAAAGCTGGGTTGTATCTATTTCATTAAACTTAATATACCCTTCCCTGATGGCACCATTCTCCGGTTTTAAAAGGCCGCTGATGGCTCTTAAGGTGGTGGTTTTGCCTGCACCGTTTGTGCCAAGCAACGCTACAATCTTTCCCTTGGGCACATTAAGACTAACACCACGAAGTACTTGAACAATGTCGTTATACACAACTTCAATATTGTTGACTTCCAGCAGATTTTTTTCCATGTATATTTTCTTTACTTATTGGGTTAAACTTACCGGAAACCAGTTCCATTTAAAACGGATCTCCGGTAAGTTAAGGTTCGGTTTAAAAAGCTTACTTTATTTTTTTCATGTATTCAGATTCCACTGCGTCTCCCACAGCTTTAAAAACACCATTCTGTACACTGTAAATCTGAAGCATATCAACACCTGCACGGTCTGTCTTAGAGTAGGTTACCGGTCCGGTTGTTGTATAGGGGTGGTATGCATTGGCGCCATTCATACCATTGAGCATTTTGTAAAGGTTTGCTTTGTTAACTTCAAGGCCGGCTGCTTTTGCCCGTTTGATGGCTTCTGTTGCAACCTGGGCTACCATGATGCCGGCTGCATAGTTATGGGAATTCGCAGCTTTTTGATCACGACCAAATAGTTTTGCCAGAGCCAACTGTTTATCAGTTCCTTCGCCTGGAACTGAAGTGATATTAAAAGCAGTTATCCAGAAATAATTCTCAGTAGCATCTCCGGCCAGGGCAATAAGGTCATTACCACCTGTGTAATGGGCACCCATGAAGGTAAGTTTACCTGCTTCACCAAAAGAAGATGCAGTAAGTCCAAGACGCTTTGAATCTTTGAT
>NBML01000075.1 GCA_002085465.1 Desulfobacteraceae bacterium 4572_89
CAGGGCAGGATTTGTTTCCTGAATCAGACCAATTCCCTGAGGCTGATCTTGGCATGAGAGATTTCACCATCAACAGCATGGCCTGGGATCCCATGACAAATATCCTTGTGGACCCATTTGATGGGAAAAAGGATCTTGAAAAAAAAATTATTCGATTTACCCGTAACCCAGAGGACCGGATACTTGAAGATCCTTTGCGCATGGTGCGGGCATGCAGGTTTGCAGCCCGGTTTAAAGGGACACTGTCTTCTGATTCTTTAAAGGCTATTGTAAAACATGCTCCCATGATCCGGGAAAGGGTGGCAGGAGAACGGATTCAACTGGAACTTATCAAGGCCATGGCAATGGAAAAGCCTTCCCGTTTTTTTCATTGTCTCCATGATACAGGCCTTCTGGCAGGTATACTGCCCTGCCTTGACCGGTGTTTTGCCCTGGATGGCGGTCCTTTTCACGGGGAAACTGTTTTTGAACACTGCCTCCTGGTGGGAGATGCTTTGCCGGCCAGACAGCCTTTGCTCAGGCTTGCCGGATTCCTCCATGATGCTGGAAAATTTGATGCAAAGGGGATAAAAGACAATAGAATTACCTTTGCTGGCCATGAAACCAGGATCGATGCCATTGGAACTGATCTTGAAAATTTGCGGTTTTCTTCCTGCAACACAGATTATATCCTGGCCCTGGTCCAAACCCATATGAGGCCTTTGACAGGTAAAACCACGCCTAAAGCAACACGACGTCTCCTGGCCATGTTGGAAAAATATGGGCTTTCTTTTAGGGATTTTTTGCGCATGCGCATTGCAGATAAAAAAGGCAACCTGGCAAAAAGGCCCTATACCCTGTCTGAGCTCCGTGTTCGATTCAGAAAAATCCAGAATGAATTGTCTGACCGGGCAACTTTGAATATCAATGATCTTGAGATATCAGGCCTTGATATAATCGAGCATCTTCATATTGCCCCTGGTCCCGAGGTGGGCCAAATCAAGGAAATTCTGTTTGACAAAGTGCTTGAGAATCCTTCCCTGAATAACCAACAAAGCCTGATACAATTGATTGATTCAATGCAGATGAGTAATCCCCTGCAGTGCAGGGATGAAAATTTAGAATGACTGCCATTCCCTCAATGAATAAGATGGAAAAACTGGCCAGGGATGTAAAGGCTCTTGAGGACCAGCTGGCCATTTGCACCCGGTGCGGGATGTGCCAGGCAAACTGCCCCATTTATGCAAAAACCAGGCAGGAGTCTGATGTGTCCAGGGGAAAACTTGCATTGATCAAAGGCCTCATCGACCAGGTGTTTGATGATGCAAAGGGGGTGAACCAGCGCATCAATCGCTGCCTTTTGTGCGGGTCCTGTTCTTACAAGTGTCCCAGTAATGTGGATACTGTCCAGATAATTTTAAAGGCAAGATCCATTATCAACCAGTATCTTGGCCTGTCCCTGGCCAAAAAAATCATTTTCAAAAATCTGCTGGCAAACCCAAGGACCTTTAACCGGCTCATGGAGGCTGCAGCACCATTTCAAAAGCTTGCCTTTAAGCAGGAAAAAAATAGCCAGGGCACATCCTGTGCCCGTATTGCCTCCCCACTTCTTCGCCATCGCCACATGGTTCCCTTGTCCAATACCCCTTTTTCCAGTCAAATAAATGAAATGGATTTCAGGGAAAAAGGAAAAGGTTTGAGGGTTGCTTTTTTTACGGGTTGTCTCATTGACAAAGTTTTCCCCAATATTGCCCATTCAGTTATGGATGTGCTTACCCATTTCAAAGCCCGGGTCTTTATCCCTGAAAATCAGGGCTGCTGTGGAATCCCGGCCCTTGCCTCCGGGGACATGAAAACCTTTAAAAAACTTTTGGCCTTTCATGTGAACCTTTTTTCAGCCCGGGATTTTGATTATCTGGTCACGGCCTGTGCAACCTGTTCTTCTACAATCATTAACCTCTGGCCCACCCTGCTCCAGGGACAGGGGATAAATGATCCAGGTATAGGGAAATTATTGGAAAAGGCGGCAGTCATTGCCGAGAAAACAGTGGATATCAGTTGGCTCATGGCAAAACGATTTGATATTTCATCCCCCTTTAAAGAAAAACCATATCCACAGGAAACAGGTCTAAAAGAAACAGATACAAAAGAAATAAGTCCAAAGGAAATAAGTCCACAGGAGACAATCACCTACCACGATCCCTGTCATTTGAAAAAATCCCTGGGAGTTTTTGAGGAACCCAGGCAGGTGATCAAGGCCTGCGGCAAAAATTTAGTAGAGATGGCAGCACCTGACCAATGCTGCGGCATGGGTGGCAGTTTTAACCTGGACCACTATGATCTGTCTGCCCTTATCGGGGAGGACAAAGCCCTGGATATAATGGATACTGGCTGTTCAACCGTGGCAACCTCATGTCCGGCCTGTATTATGCAGATATCAGACATGCTGGCCCGTCAGAATTCCAGGATCAGGGTGAAACATCCAGTGGAAATATATGGGGAGCAGCTCAAAAATAGAGAGTGATCTTAATTATCCATAATAGGGTGTGGGATCTTTTATTCCGGCTTCTTTAAATCCTTTTTTTCTATGGAGGCAGGAATCGCACCTGCCGCAGGAACGGTCATGTTGATCCGGGTCATAACAGGATATTGTCAGGGAATAGTCAACGCCGAGAGAATTCCCGGCTGCGATGATTTCACCCTTGGACATATCGATCAGGGGGGTCTCAATTTTCAACACGGTTTCCCTGGTCACACCGGTAACGGTTGCCAGATTTGCCATGGTTTGAAATGCATTTATAAATTTTGGTCTGCAGTCGGGATATCCTGAATAATCCACGGCAGTAACCCCGATATAAATGGATGATGCCTTTAAAACTTCTGCCCAGGCCATGGCATAGGAAAGAAAGATGGTATTCCGGGCCGGCACATAGGTTATGGGTATGGTTTCTTCATCCAGAAACTCCACCTGGTCATGCTTGGGAACTGTTATATCATCGGTGGTAAGGGCTGATTCTCCGAATTGGCGCAGATCAATATCAATTATTTTATGGGCACTGACCCCAAGGGCTGCTGCTACTTTTTTTGCAAAGGCAAGTTCGGCTGAATGTCGCTGCCCATACCTGAAGCTCAGGCTGTAAACCTCATTCCCCTTTTCCTTTGCCATGGCCATGGCAGTGGTTGAGTCGATGCCTCCGCTGGAAAGCACCACAGCTCTTTGTGTCATTGGATAATTACACTCCTCTTTGGTCCGGGTTCCAGATGATTTTATGCTGCTGAAGGGAGAGCCTTGCCTGGAGATTATCTTCCAGCATCCAGGAGGCAAGATTTTCAGGGGTGATCTGTCCAAAGACAGGGGATAAATGGGTCCTGGTTTTTGATTTTTGGATCAACTCTTTTTCAATAATGGATCTGGCAAATTCGTAATCCTGCCTTGATCCGATCACAAATTTGATTTCATCCGTGTCTGTCAGATATTTCAGGTTTTCAAATAAAAAGGAGTCGCTTTCATTGCTGGAAGGGCATTTGATATCCAGAATCCTTACACAGCCTGGATCAATGCTGAGAATGCTTTTGCTGCCATTGGTTTCCAAAAGTACCTGATAATTTCGGTTGAGCAGCCTGGATATCAGATCAGATGTCTCTTCCTGCAGAAGGGGTTCACCCCCTGTGATTTCCACCAGGTTGCAGCCAAAGGCCCTGATCCTTTTAATGATCTCTTCCAGAGACATGGAAACAGCTTCATTTTTAGCATACCCGGTGTCACACCAGGTACAATCCAGGTTACAGCCGGAAAGGCGGACAAATGTGCAGGGAAGTCCTGCAAATGTGGATTCCCCCTGGAGGCTGTAAAAGATCTCACACAGGTCCAGGGACATTTACATCTCCTGGTAGGAAGAGCCGCATCCCGGACTTTCAAACACCATTATTTTACTCACCTTGATATGGTCTGTGTTCAGCCGCCTTGATAACTCTTTGTAAATGAATTTTGAAAGGTTTTCTGAAGTGGGATTGATGCTTGAGAATTCAACCACTTCGTTGAGGTTTGTATGATCAAGTTTACTCAATACATCCTTGACCACCCCTTTTACATCCCTGAAATCAATACCGATACCCAGTTTGTTGAGTTTTGAGCACTGAATATAAGCCTGTACAATCCAGTTGTGCCCATGGATACTGGAGCAGTTTCCATCATATCCCTTTAATGCGTGGGCCGCTGAAAAATGGTCTTCTACATATATTTCATAAACACCCGGCATAGTTTCTCCCATGTTTATAGATGATTTTTTTAATTTAAAAATACTACCATAAACTTGGTTCTTAATCAAAAAAGTCAAGAAAAAATCTGGTCATTTACAATCTCACACAAAGACACATATCCACCAGGAGAGATATAAACTAGGGTATTACTTCCCATGGATTTATAAGGGCAAACAATCGGACGATTCTGAGGCTGTCACCCATTTTTCAAGCAGCACCGGGCCGTTGCAGCAAATTGAAGATTTCCACTGGCTCCTGGTATTCAGGGGCTTGCCGGCAACCATTATGGAGACAGGGTCATCGGATGAAACCACAATCACAATTATATTATTGTGCTGTGCTGTGAATCGGAGAGCTGAATTATAACGGGCACCACGAGCCCGGTCTTCACCTGAAATATAATGACCATCCAGCAGACAGGCAAAACCATGAAGTTTTAAATCAGCCCCAAGATGCAGGGCTCCGTCTACCTTTGACAGGGATTTAGTTAAATCCAGATGTTCATAATTTGTAAGATCAAGTGGATGCTCAAAAGAATGGCCGGAGATAAAAATGGGTTGTTTATTGAGGTCTATTACAATGGAGCAGCCATGGTGTTGTCTTGCCGCGCCATTGGCAATACTGGTGACAATTTTAAATAGCCTGGAAGCTGCTTTTTTGTCCATATTGGAGTCAAGCAATGCTTCTTCGACTTGTACCAGCTTTGCTTTCCGGGTGGTGGATTTAAAACTGCCGTCTGAAAAGCTGCAAACTACATTATTATTCAACTTTAAAAAGCCATATTTACCCTTAAAATCAGCAGTGATGGAAAAATTGGGTTTTTCCTGCCTACTTATAATGCCGATAATTGATTTTTCATCTGACACCAGCTTTCGGTCCGAGTTTTCAACAGATTGGAGAAGCTTTCTAATGTGCTCTACATTGTCCAATTTTGGCTGCTCTGTTGTTGGAAATTTTGCAATGAATTTCATTTTTGGAAGTGATCGTTTTTCAACAAAAAGTAATTCACCCTTTGGCCAGGCCTTTTCTTCACGGGTTCTTGATATTTTGAGAACTGCTTCCAAAAGGGGATAGATCCGAACCCGTGTGTCCCACCCCAGCAGGACATTCATTTCATCCACAAGATAATCCCGGACAGCATGGGTGGCATATTCCCTCAGGAAGCTCCCTGAAATGCCTGTGTACAGATCTGCTTCATTGGCAATATCATGGGAGAATCTCCAGACAGCCTGCTCCAGCCACCGTTCAGTGGGACCAATGGAGCACATATCCGGGTGATGTTCTGTAAACCACATTTGATATACAGCAGAACTTGAGCGTCCGCCATGGGAAATCAGTCCAGCCAGTTCCAGATTTTTTTCCGGAGTCAAGTTGCTGAATTTTTTTTTGTCATAGGAAATTCCTGTTTTTTTTTGCCACTCATCCGTGTCTAAATACAACTCCTTGAATTTTGGCTCATGGCCTGTCAAAAGGCTTTGAGGATCATAAATCCGGATGGGATCATCGGGTTTAATAGAATAAATAACAGCAGTCCGGCTTGGACCTGAAAAATGGGTCAGACCCTCCTGCAAGCCATCAATGGTTTCAACGATACACCTGTGGGTAAAAGTACATTCATTCATAATTTTTTCCAGGTGCAAAAATTTTCATCTTACCAATTTTTGCCTTACCAATTCTCACCTTACCAATTCTCACCTTACCAGGATTGAAAGATTGAAAAAAAATGTATAACCAAGCTTTTTGAATATGGAATCAGAATAGATAAGTAAATGATTGCTGTCAAGCATTGAAAAATTATCCCCGTTATTGCCATTTAACCTGATTTTACTGTAGTGTAAAGACCATTTATTTAATCAGAAAAGGAGTTTTATGAAATACCATATTATATCAACATCAAAATCTCGTGGATACGGAGCAATCTTTACAAATGCCAAAGAGGCTAAAGAGTATCAGGCTAACCATCCAGGAAGTGTCTATCAGATCTTCGAGCGTTTACCAGCAAAGATACCTGCTATTGGGAAGAGTCAGGAAAAGATCATTAAGCCATCCAAAGATCCTTTAAGTGGAATCACCGTCTATACAGATGGATCTGCACTAAACAATCCTGGTCCTGGTGGCTGGGGGGCTATCATACAGATGCATGGAGAAACCCGCGAATATTCATGAAAGGGCTGATGATCTTGCCAATGGTGCGGCCCAGGGGCGGGAAGATATGCTGGTGGATGAGGGGTATGTTAGTTAGGATCACCCGCCAGAAGTGCGGAAATTCTCTATCAGTATAAGAGTCTATTTTACAGGGGAGAATGCTTAAATGAAGCTGTAACAGTTTTCTCCCCCTTTTAACCGGCTATTTTTTTATGGGCATAAACCACTTATTTGCCATCAACGCCCTTGCCTCTGATGTCAGAGGGATAAGGTCGGTTTTATCCAGAAGGTCCAGGTTGAATTTCCGGTTCAGGGCAGCAAAATGTTTCAACCCAAAGGCAATTTTATTGAGATAGGAAAACACCCCGATGGCCCCAGTGGAAAATTCATTGGCCCTTGTACCGTAAATGGCTCTTAAATCCGGAAGATCGCAGAATATTTCTTCAATTGTAGAGCCATAGGGTTTAAACCTTTCCGGCACATTCTGGTTTTTTATCTGTTCGCCGATTGTTTTACCTGTCATGGCAGCAGCCATGGACGCACGGCACAGACCAATCCCCAGGACATGACCATCACCATAGGCCAGGCCTTTAAAAACCTGATCTTCACTGGCAAACCCACCGGTCATAATGATGGCGGGCGGGCTTAATTTCTCTGCTTTCAATTGGTCACAGATGCGTACAGCAGCATCCTCCAGGCAGACCGTGGGCAGGGACCACTCGTTCATCATTTTTGAAGGGCTGTATCCAGACCCTCCTCCAGCACCGTCAAAGGTGACCATGTCCACCTTTGCCTCACAGGCAATCCGAAGAACCCGTTCTATATCCTTTCTGTCGTATCCCGCCATTTTAAAATAAATGTTTTCGGCCCCTATATCCCTAAGCGATATAATATGGGTGATCAGGGATTCTTCATTCCACAAAGGCAGTCTTGAATAGGTGTGAAAATTGGGGCAGACTCCATCCTCATATGCTTTTTGAATGGAGGGATCACTGGGGTCCGGGATGACCACATCACCCAGTTCCTGGCGTTTCAATGCAGCTTCAATATTCTTTACCCGTATAACAGGCTGGGTCCCCTTTGCAGCCTGGCCAAATTTGATTTCAATGGCAGTGGCCCCATATTTCTGAATGGCTATTTTCGGAACCTCCATGAGGTCATCATCCACATTGCTCTGGAGAACAATCTGGCCATAACCCCGGTCATATCTGCGAAAACAGTCAAGGGCCTTTTCCAGCAGGGGGTAATCCGTGACTCTTCCATTCTCTATTTTTAAATTCGGGTCATTGTTTCTGCCATGTTCCCCAATCACACATGTCACCCCGGCCATGGCTGCCCCGGCAAAATAATCCTGCCAATTGAGTTTGATCAATGCCGGAAGGATGACGGGCATGGCCATTTTAACCGGGTTAATTGTCCCGTAAGTCCTCTCCAGGTTAACATTGAAAATATTTGCTTCATCCTGGGTTTCATTGACACCCATGGCGCCGAATACCCGGCCGTTGATGTTAAAATGGGAAAAATCAATGGGATAATCTTTTTCCGAAGCAATTTGATTGGTGCCTGTTGTGGTTGGGTATACTGTTTGTGCACCCAGCACTGCTGCCTGTGCAATCTCACAGGTCCCGTTACAATCTTGGGTGCAGAAGGAACACATTCCTGACTGGGGGGATATGAAATTGCTGCGGTTTTTTGCAAATGTAAATCCGGAACTTAATTTAGGTGAATAAGACATTTTAACCCTCTTTTTTTTAAATTTGCGGTCCTTAGCGATTTAATTTTATTTTCTGATTAGTTACACATACGCCATCTTTTTGTTCAGAATAATTATGTTTTATTTATTCCAATAAATCCGGCTAACATAAACCCTATCCCAAGAAAATAACAATAGTTACCTTTGTCGAGAAAATAATGACCAGCTAAAAGCAGAACAATTCCTAATATTCCTATAAAACAAAAAAAATTCCTTATGGTATCCTCAAATATAGATCTTTTAATCTGCTATTTTCAATATTGATTTAAATGATATGAAGATATTTGTCAAAAAGAAATCTCCAATAGCATCCAGCTAATGTCATAGAGGTATCTACACCCATGGTCTCAATCGCTTCTTAACGGCAAATCAGGGGGTTGTGATCAGAAAGAATTAGCCTTAATGGGATGCAAGTATATGTTATCTGAGAGTGTGAGAAAAAGAAAATCGAGTTGTTAGAAGGAAAAAAATTGATAGGATTTTCTTCTTGACTTAGTTAACCTGCATGTTAACATCTTGGATAATATGAAAGAAATTAATTTTTACAGATCTGTGTCTGGAAAAAGCCAGGTTGAAGAGTTCCTTGATGATTTAACAGGATGATTTAACAGGATGATTTAACAGATATTAATGTTCCTTCTAAATATTTTAAGAAAATGGTTAACACAGATAACCTTTGGGAAGTCAGGGTTAATTTTGGATCAAATATATTTAGAATCCTTTGTTTTTTTGATGGTTCTGAAATTATTGTTTTAACTCATGCTTTTCAGAAGAAGACTCAAAAAATTCCCAGGCAGGCAATTGAAATTGCTGAGAAACCTATGAAGGACTATTTTAAGAGGAAAAAGTCATGAGTGATCTCCACAATCGGACTCACAATAGGAATGCTTTTTCTCAGTTGGATTTTATTTCAAACCACAATGGAATCCATTAGTACGCTTAAGGAGTATTATAAGCTACTTGAAGGGCTGTAAGATGTTCAACAGTTTAATAAAAACCCCCAGAAACACAAAACCCCCTTAAATAGGGGGTATTGTAAAATCTATGGTAGCGACGCAGGGAATTGAACCCCGGACACTGCGGATATGAGCCGCATGCTCTAACCATCTGAGCTACGTCGCCAAAAACCCAAAAAATATATCATAACTTTGGTTGGTATGTCAAATATTTTTTTATTTAACAGTTTCATTTTTTTGATCTGCAACCACCTCAACTGTGAAATTTTCCAGATTATCCGGCAGGCTTGAAAAGACGAGCATAAAGGGGACAAATGCTCCTGGTTTCACATTTACATTTGAGTTGTTGGAACCTTCCCTTATGGTCAGTTGTTTATTGATATCCAGAATATTACCTGTTTTTAGAAGTTCTTCAGATATTATATTGCCGCAGAAGGCTATCATGGTTTTGGCCTTGACCTTACCTTTTGTGATCAATGTTCCTTTGACTTGAATATGGCTGTAAGCTTTGGTGGATGGATTTTCAATTCGTCCTGTAATTACGAATAATTCCCCGGCTGTATCATTGGAAATAAACCTGCCGTTAACGCTACCCTCATTGGGAATTGGCTTGAGTTCAGGTATTGCAGGGATCTCTTTTTTTAGATATTGTTCCAGAAAGGGGATTCTTACACTTGACAGGTAGGGGATTTTATATCCCGTGGTCAGACCTGTAATATATGCTGCTGCAACAATTAGAAAAATAAGCAGCAATACCATGACAGGGGCTCCCAGTGTGGATTTTTTTTTCCGTTTTCTGGAAGGGCCGGGTGTGGGAAGGCTAGGATCGGATTTTTCAATCAAGACATCTTCCATCCTTTTTTCTGAGGTTTCCTCTTCCACAACACTTTCTGTCTGGGTTTCTTCTATTTCAATTTCCTGCTCACCATCAATCCTATTTTTCTGGATGTCTTCTTCTGGTTCGGTATCCTGATTCAGAACCTGGTCATAGGAAGAAAAATTTTCATCGGGCAGGGTGTCAGATTCATCATCTTCAATGGGAGTCAGGGGTTCTGGCAGGTCTGGTTCTTCTTTAAGATCAAAATCCTCATCTTCAAATGAAAGCTCTGGCTCCGGGTCATCATCTGTATCAAGGGATAGGCTGTCCTGATCCTGATCGAGGCTTTCAAATTCAAGGCTGCCAAAGTCCTCTTCAGTGGCATTTGTTTCAATTTCCAGATCTGGCTCATCAAATTCAATATCATCATCAAATGTCAATTCATCGGTTTCAATTTCAAGACTTTCAGAGTCCTGGTCAAAGCTGATTTCAATGTCTGCGGCATTGGTTTCTGTTTCTTCCATTTCAAGGCCGGAATCTTCTATTTCAAGTTCATTGGTCTCTATTTCAAAGTCTGCTTCATCAAATTCATGCTCTCCATCATCAAATTCAGAATCCTGAAAGTCAGGTTCAAGGGGTTCAATATCAAAATCATCAGTTTCAAATTTATCAGTTTCAAATTTATCAGGCCCGGTTTCTACAGAAGGGGTAAATTCAATTTCATCATCTGATTCAAATGCCGGGATAACATCGGAAACAGGTGGAAAAGCAGTGAAAATATTTTGGCACTGGCTGCAACGGACTTTGGAACCGCCAGGCTTTAAAAAAGATTCATCAAGGTTAAAGCGGGTTGAACATTTTTCACAGACTATAATCATGACGCTTCCCCCTATTCTTACATTCTCAAATCATAGATTTCAGGCAGAGTTTTGTATTTTTTATTATAACCCAGTCCATAACCGACAATGAATCCTTTTTCAAGTGAAAATCAGAAATAGGAAACATCAATTTCAATTTTGCGGAGTTCTCTGTTTGTCAGTCAGGGAACAAATTTAAATGAATCTGGCTTACAGTCCTGTTTTTTCAAGTTCCTTAACAAGCTTTTTCTGTTTATTGTTAAGTTTCTTGGGTATGATTATATTAATCACAACAAAGAGATCTCCGCAACCATTTCCTTTCATATGGGGGATGCCATGGCTGGGCAGTCTCATCTTTGCCATATGGTTTGTCCCGGCGGGAAGAGTCAGGTTAATGGTTTTTTTCGCTGGTGTGGTTACCTCTATTTTATCCCCAAGAAGAGCCTGGGAAAGTTTAACGGATTGGGTAAGGAAGATATCATTTCCTTCAATGGTAAGGCCCTGGGGAGTCATTGGGCTGGCTTTTATGTACAGGTTGCCGGCAGGCCCGCCACTGGGACTTGCCTCCCCTTTTCCAGGCAGCCGGATTTTTTTCCCCGGGGTAAGCCCTTTGGGGATTTTTACCTCAATGGCCTTTGCTGCTCCCCCCTGGCTGATGGTAATGGTTTTTTTTGTACCGTTGATAAGTTCATTCACGGTCAGGGGGATTTCATATTCCAGGTCTTTACCCTTTACAGGGGCCTGCTGACGGCCGAATCCGCCACCCATGTTCTGGGAAAAGGGATTTCCCCCCATGCCGGAGAATCCTCCCTTGGGGCCTCCCTGACCAAACATCCTTGAAAAGCCGCCACCCCGGCCTCCACCAAAACCAAACTCCTTTAATATGTCTCCCAGGTCTGAGTTCCTGAAGATATCTTCCTGGGAAAATCGCTGCTGAAAGTCGGCAGACCCATAGGTGTCATATTGATTCTTTTTTTTAGGATCACTTAAAACTGCATAGGCTTCAGAGATTTTTTTGAATTTATCTTCAAGGGCCTTGTTTCCCTCGGTTTTATCTGGATGATATTTTAATGCCAGTTTCCTATAGGCTTTTTTTATTTCAGCTGCACTGGCTGTTTTGCCAATTCCCAGTATATTGTAATAATCATCAGCCATGTTTTATTCCTTTGCTAAGTTCAATTATTATAGGTGTTTACGAGTTAAACAATAAGTGTTAACCCGGTCAAGTCAAGATAGCTTGTTTTTTGTAAAGGCAGAGATAGCCACCATCAATACCGAGATTCCCGCAGGTGTCATTCCGTCGATCCGGGAGGCCTGGCCAAGGGATTGGGGCTGTATCTGTTCAAGTTTTTCCCTGATTTCATTGGAAAGACCGTGGGCATTGGCATAGGAAAAGCCTATGGGAATTCTTATTTTTTCCAGGTCTTTGAATTTTTTGATTTCATTGAGCTGGCGATGGATATATCCTTCATATTTTATCTGGATTTCCACCTGGTTCTCTGCCCGGGCATGGATGGGTTCCCTGGGAGGGGAAATCTGTTTTAAGATCTCATAACCAAGTTCAGCCCTTTTTAAAAGCTGTTCCAGTTTCACTCCATTGGAAATCGTGGAGGTACCGTGATTTATGAGAAAGGTATTAACCGTCTTACTTGGTTTGATTATCTCTTTTTTAACCCGGCCAATTTCTTTTCGGGTCTGGAGTTGAATCTTTTTGCAGAAGTCCAGGCTTTCTTTGCTGATCAGTCCGTAATTATATCCCATTCGGGCCAGCCTCAGGTCGGCATTGTCCTCCCGCAAAAGGAGCCGGTATTCAGCCCGGGAGGTAAACATGCGGTAGGGCTCCCGGGTTCCCCGGGTCACAAGGTCATCCACCATCACTCCCATATATGCCTGGGACCTATTCAGGACAAAGGGTTCTCTATCCTGAACTTTACAGGCAGCATTAGCCCCGGCCCATAAGCCCTGGGCTCCAGCTTCTTCATAACCCGAGGTCCCATTGATCTGGCCGGCCAGGAAAAGGCCGGCTATTTTTTTGGTTTCAAGGCCCGGGGTCAGTTCCAGGGGATTTATATAATCATACTCAATGGCATATGCCGGCCGCATGATTCTGGCCTGTTCCAGGCCCTGTACCGATCTTACAACCTGGTACTGGATTTCAAGGGGCAGGCTGTTGCCAAGACCGGATGCATAGATCTCCTTGGAATCAATGCCTTCATACTCCAGGATGACATGGTGGCTCTCCCGGTCCGGGAACTTAACAATTTTGTCCTCAAAAGAGGGGCAGTACCTGGCAGAGTGACCCTTGATATGGCCGCCGTACAGGGCTGAATATTGAAGATTCTTCCTGATTATTTCATGGGTATTGGGATTGGTATTTCCCATGAAGCTGGGCAGCATGGGGTTGGTGATTTTTGTGGTGGAAAAGGAAAAGGGTTTGGACAGGGTATCGGATCCATGGATATTGAATTGGGAAAAATCAATGCTGTCTCCATGGAGCCGGGGTGGTGTTCCGGTTTTCATCCGTCCCATCCCAAGGCCGATCTTTCCAAGGCTCTGGGCCAGGCCAATTGAGGCAAATTCTCCGGCCCTGCCTGCCTCTATCCTGGATGCACCGATATGGACCGTGCCCCTTAAAAATGTGCCCGTGGCAATGACAAGGGCCGGGGCAAAATATTCAAACCCGGTCTGGTCAATGATGCCTTTTACCTGGTTGTCTTCAAGGATAAGTTCCTGGGCCATGCCCTGTTTCAGGTCAAGGTTCGGGGTTTTTTCAAGAACAGCTTTCATATGTCTTGAGTACATTGCTTTGTCGTTCTGGGTTCGTGTGGATTGAACTGCAGGACCTTTTCGGGTATTTAGTGTCCTATACTGGATGGCAGATGAATCCGATATTTTTGCCATTTCACCGCCCAGGGCATCTATTTCCTTTACCAGCTGTCCCTTGGCCATTCCACCAATGGAAGGACTGCAGGGCATGGCAGCTATTTTATCCATGTCAATGGTTAAAAGAAGGGTGGTGCACCCCATTCTAGCCCCTGCAAGGGCAGCTTCACATCCGGCATGACCGGCACCAATCACAATGACATCATAGGTCTTTTCATAAAAATTCATAACCAACTAATATAGGATTGGTTATGAGTTTGGTCAAGATCAAGCATGGGTCAATTTATGAGAATAATTAAAATTTCAAGAGACAAAAGAAGAAAAATCGGTTTAAACCCTTTGCTGTTAATGGTTTCGCTTTAAATAAAAATACTGAAAAATAATCTTATCTTTGATTTGTCTCCGGGATGGTGGTACATATCCTACCTATATATTTATCAGATATGTAAGGGTTGCACAGGAAATGGAAGAATTATATGGATAAAATTAAACGATATTCAGATTATAATAGTTATTTAAGAGGATTGTTTGGACAGCGGGTTCAGAAAATCGCAGTTGATGCAGGGCTGTCCTGTCCAAACCGGGATGGGGTGTCATCCAGGCACGGGTGTATTTACTGCAATTCAAAGGGCTCCGGATCTGGTGCTTTCAGCAGAGGTCTTTCCATTAAAGAGCAGATAGAAGCCGGCAGGATTGGAATGATTAAAAAATACAAGGCAAAAAAATTTCTGGTTTATTTCCAATCCTATACCAACACCTATACAACCTGTGCCCGCATGGAGCAGATGTATGATGAGGCCTTTTCCTGCGACGGGATTGTGGGCATGGCCATTGGCACCCGGCCTGATTGTGTGGATGAAGAAAAACTCAGCCTTATACAGTCCTATTGCTCCGACTACCTGGTGTGGCTGGAATACGGGTTGCAATCTGTCCATGACAGGACCCTGGCCCTTATAAACCGGGGTCATGGTTTCAGGGAGTTTGCCAATGCAGTTGAGATGACCCGGGGGAGGGGGATCAACATCTGTGCCCATGTCATACTGGGCCTGCCCGGTGAGGACAGGGCCATGATGTTTGAAACCGCCAGGACCCTTGCCCATAGCGGGATCAACGGAGTAAAGATTCATCTGCTGTATGTGATCAAGGACACCCCCCTTGACAGAATGTGGCAAAAAGGAAAATATATTTGTATGGAACAGGAGGCCTATGTGGACATGGTCTGCGATTTTATAGAACTGCTTCCTAAATATATTATTATACAGCGTATTACAGGTGATCCCCATGGAGAGGAGCTTCGGGCACCGGCCTGGGCAGGCAGGTACAGGGAAACTTTTAATATGATACAGAGCACCCTGGAAAAAAGGGATTCCTTTCAGGGCAAAAATTATACACATGCCAGAGAAGAGTAAAGACAGAGAAGAGTAAAGACAGAGAAGAGTAAAGCTGGAGAAAAATAAAAATGAGCAAGAAAAAAATTATTGTTGAAGAAAAAGATCATGTATTGATGATGGAGCTGAACAGGCCTGAAAAGAGAAATGCCTTTGATCTGGAAATGTATCAGGAATTAAGCCTGGCCTATGGAGAGCTGAATCAAAACCCGGATTTGCGCTGCGGGCTTTTATTTGCAAAAGGAGATCATTTTACCGCTGGCCTGGATTTGCCTAAATGGGAGCCCTTTTTCACCAGAGGAAGTTTCCCTGATCTTCCTGACAAAGGCATCGATCCCCTGGGACTGGATGAAGGGGCCCGGGTTTCCAAACCCATTGTCATGGCTGTCCAGGGAATTTGTTTTACCATTGGTATAGAATTGCTTTTGGCCACGGACATCCGTGTGGTGTCAAACAATTCACGATTCGGGCAGATTGAAATTAAACGGGGAATCTATCCTGTTGGCGGGGCCACAGTGCGTTTGCACCAGGAAATCGGGTGGGGCAATGCCATGCGTTATCTTTTGACCGCCGATGAGATCACAGCCATAGAAGCCTTTCGCCTGGGTCTTGTCCAGGAAATAACAGAACCGGAAGATTTATTTAATAAGGCCTTTGAAATTGCCCAAACCATTGCAAAACAATCTCCCCTGGGTGTCCAGGCAACTTTGAAGTCAGGACGGATAGCAAGGCACAAGGGAGATCAGGCAGCCATTGAGAGATTGCTGCCGGATTTGATGCCCATCATGAAAAGCGAAGATTTTAAGGAGGGTATCCAGTCTTTTATTGAAAGAAGAGAGGCTGATTTCAAGGGGGTATAAAAGTACTAATCAATTCGGGGGAAACATGATGACAGCTAAACATATGCCGGTATCTGCTCTGCAACCCAGCAGTGAATGCATTATCCGTTCACTTGGACCTGATGGAAAAACCGCTCAGAGGCTGGCCCAGATGGGCATTTTGCCAGGTACACATCTACGGATTATCCGTGTTGCACCCCTTGGCAGAACCATTGAGGTTGCAGATGCACAGGGACAGAGCTTTGCCCTGCGCCAGAAGGAATTAGAAGCCATGGCCTGTGACCCGGTTGCCATGCCGCTTGTTTCTGAACTTCTGATGCTCGGGCAGACATACAGGGTCAGATCCCTGCTGGGTGGCAAGACCTTTCGTCTGCGCATGGAACGTGAAGGCCTCACAAAAGGAAAACTTATTCAGATCAGAAAAACAGGTACCAAGCCTATCCCGGTATACCTTGTTGACCAGGACAGGAAGGTTGAACTTGGTAGTGGTGAGGCAAGAAAAATTATTGTCGAGGTGATCAGCCATGAACCCAGAGACTGATTCCATCAATATTGCCCTTGCTGCCATCCCTAATTCAGGAAAAACAACCCTTTTCAATCATCTGACAAGTGCAAGCCAGACAACCGGTAACTGGCCGGGGGTATCTGTTGAGAAAAAGAGTGGTCATTTTACACTGAATGAATATACAATTAATTTAATGGATCTTCCCGGTGCATATGCCCTGTCCCCAGTCACTGAAGAAGAACAGGTGGTCCGTGATTATTTTCTTCAATCACCGCCGGATATCATCCTCAACATTCTTGATGCCCGTCAGCGGCCTTCCCATGGTGGTGGCTGTGAATATGATAGATGAGGCACACCAACAGGGAATATCACTGGATTTTAAAGTACTGGCCCAGCATCTCGGGCTTCCAGTCATTGGATTGTCAGCAAAGACCGGTGAGGGTATATCTGATTTAAAAGAAGCCCTCCACAGGGTCATAAAACACCCGGAAAAAATGAGGGTACCCCATATTTCCTGTCCGCCAATTCTGGAAAAGGCTTTTATTGAGCTATCCGAGGCTGTTAATCAATCCGGAATTGACACTTGTCTTGACCATACTTTTCTTGCCATGCGTTTATTGGAAGAAAAAGATCCGCAAATGCTGGTGGGCAATGAAAAACTGAAAGCTATTATTAAAAAATGCAGCAGACAGTTAGAAAAAATCCTGAAGACGAGCATCCCGGTGGCCTGTGCCAATTGTCGATTTAGCGCTGCTCGTGGGCTTGCCATGGAGGTCCTCCATGATAAACCGGTTATGGAGGATAGATTGACTAAACAACTGGATCGTATTTTTCTTCATCCTTTTTTGGGACTACCTCTCTTTTTTCTGCTTATGCTCTTGCTTTTTCAGGGAGTCTATGGTCTGGGAAG
>NBML01000010.1 GCA_002085465.1 Desulfobacteraceae bacterium 4572_89
ATACGTTTCCTGTCCCCGAATATAGTAATGTAGACATCTGCCACACGAAGGTCAGAGGAAATCTTCACACCACTGACCGTGGCCATTTCAATCCTGGGGTCCTGCATTTTTTTATTCAAGAGTTCAGTAATGGCAGCCTGGATGTTGACACTGACTCTCTCTGCTCGTGAATAGGGTTTCATTTTATGTTTTATTCACCCTTGTATTTTCTTTCTTCAACTTCATAACACTCGATTGCATCGCCCACTTTGATGTCATTGTATTTTTCAAGACCAATACCGCATTCATATCCCTGGTCCACTTCCTTTACATCATCCTTAAACCTGCGCAAGGATGACAGGGCTGTGTCGCACTTGATAACTCCGTCCCTGAGAAGTCGTATTTTCTTACCCCTGACAACCTTGCCCTCCACAACGTGGCAACCGGCAATGGTACCCATCTTGGGGACCACAAAGGTATCCCGGACTTCAGCACGACCGATTATGATCTCATGGAAGGTGGAAGGCATCATGCCGTCCAGGGCAGCCTTGATATCATTGATCACATTATAAATAATATCGTAGAACCGCATATCCACATTTTCATCCTTGGCCATCTTGCGGATCTGGGGAGACGGCCTGACATTAAATCCGATGATAATTGCATCGGACACTGCTGCCAGGGCCACATCTGATTCATTGATGGTTCCTGCACCTGAATGGACAATCCTAATATCCACTTCTTCCTTGGCAAGGTCTTTCAAAGAATCGTTCAAAGCCTCAATGGAGCCATGGACATCTGCCTTGACAATGAGTTTAAGTTCTTTAATTTCAGCAGAGCCCAGGTTTTCAAACATTTTTTCAAGGTTGACCCGGCTCTTTTTAGCCAGTTCCTTTGCCCGCTGTTTCTGCATTCTGTGGCCTGCAATCTGTTTGGCATCCTTGTCCGAATCCACAGCTATGAATTCATCCCCGGCATCGGGTACGCCTGTAAGACCCACTATTTCGACAGGTGTGCTGGACCAGAACCGTGGCAACAGATCCCCTGCCCACATCCAGCCTGGATTCAACAACATATCCCGTGGCTTTTCGATCTGGATTGGCCTTGAGTTCAAGGACCTCAGACTGGAGAATAATCATTTCAAGAAGTTCATCAATGCCTTCACCTGTTTTGGCAGAGACCTTTACAAAAATCACGTTTCCGCCCCATTCTTCGGACAAAAGGTCATGTTCAGACAATTCCCGCATGATCCTGTCAGGGTCAGCACCGACCTTGTCCATTTTATTCACAGCTACAACCACAGGCACTTCAGCAGCCTTGGCATGGTTGATGGCCTCCATGGTCTGGGGCATGACGCCATCATCGGCAGCAACAACAAGAATAACAATATCCGTAACCCTGGCTCCCCTGGATCTCATGGCAGTAAAGGCGGCATGGCCAGGAGTATCTAAAAATGTAATCCTGCCGCCATTGGGGGTTTCCACATTATAGGCACCAATATGCTGGGTAATACCCCCTGCCTCACCACTTGTGATCTTTGATTTGCGGATAACATCCAGTAAAGAGGTTTTTCCATGGTCAACATGGCCCATGATGGTTACAACAGGTGGACTTTCAATCAAATCGCCCTCATCATCCTTTTCTGTCTGAATACTCAACAGCATATCTTCTTCAAAACTTGCTTTTTCCACTTCAAAATCAAATTCAGTGGCAACCAGGGTTGCTGTATCAAAATCAATAGTCTGGTTCACTGTGGCCATCACACCCATGGTCATGAGCTTTGCAATCATCTCATTGGCCTTTATTCCCATGCGCTTGGCAAGTTCTGCCAGTTCAATGGCCTCATCTATCTTGATTCTCCGCTTAATGGCCTTGGGAGTTGTAATCTGGGTTTTCTGAAAATTGCCTTTTTTGGCTTTGTTATCTTTTTTGTTTCTTTTTTTCCTGCCCCGGCCCTTGTATAAATCATTCCCCTCTACCACAGATTTTTTCTTGCGCTTTTTGCGTTTTACTGAGAAATCTGATTCAGGAATATCCCTGCGCCTGTCTTTTTTTCTGAGAGTTGAATCTGCATCCGGAGGCATAACAATATCCGGTCCTGGAACCTGTGCACCACGAACTGGTTTTTTATATCCCGCTTCCTTTTGCGGTAAGGGTTTTCTCTGCTGTACAGGTTTTCTGGCACCACGATCCAGCCTGGTTTCTTCTCTTTGGGGTGTTCTTTTTTTATCTTCAGGTGATTTTATTTTTCTTAAATTTTCAAGAACCCTTGGATCAGCGATTTTAACAATTTTAGCAGGGGTTGACTTGTGTTTTTTCTTTTTCTTTTTAACCTCTGTTTTCAAATTTTCTGCTTCTTGATCCTTTGGTTTTTCAGTTTCCTTTGAAGCCTCTATTCTTTGTGAATCAGATTCAGGTTCTGAAATTTCCCTGGCATTTTTTTTATTTTCCAATGGTTCTTCTGCTGGAGCTTCTTTAGTCTTATCTTTCTGGATCTTATCTTTCTGGATCTTATCTTTCTGGATCTTATCTTTCTGGATCTTATCTTTCTGGATCTTATCTTTTTCTTTTTCAAAACAACCTCTTTGGCTTTACGCTCTTCTTCAGCGCTTTTTTCCACGGGTTGATCTTCTGGGTCGGCTTTCACTGGATCTGTCTGGGATATCTCGGTTTCCACAATCACTTCTTTCACAATAACTTCTTCTGCAGGTATTTCTTCTGCAATACCTTTTTTAGAATCTGGTTCAGAAGCTGGTTCAGCAATTTCTTCAACCTTTTGTTTACGCCTGCGGATAACAGATGGCTTTATTTTTACACCGTTCTTCTTTTTTTTACCAAACAGGCTCTTTTTAATTACGCTTATATCGCCATCTTCAAGAGAGCTCATATGGCTTTTAACTTCAATTTTCAATTCTTTCATTTTATTGAGAAGCGCTCTGTTTGTCATATTCAGATCTTTAGCTAACTCATATACTCTGACTTTCGCCATTGGTTGCCCCCAGTAATCCTCTATAAATATTCTTTTCTCTTACCCACAGCCTTTTGCATATACGACTTATTCTTCCGGCTTTTCTTCCTCTTGACCATCATCACCAGTACCAGCCTCTTCAAGATCCACAGGATCTTCTGCCCTAGCTTCTTCCTGACCATTGATCTGGGCCTCTGCTTGTTCCTGTTCCTGATCATGTTCCGGTTTTTCCTGCTTCTGCCTTTCCAACTCCTTACGTTCCTGTTCTTTATGCTCCAGGGTAAGTCGTTCCTGCTCCAGCTGCTCCTGATCCAATATCTGTTTTGATTCCTCAATGACTGCCTGGGCAGCCTCGGGAGCAATATCCATCACAGAGGCAAGATCCTCAGGACTGGCTTCCAAAATATCCAGCAAAGAAGCATATCCTGATTTAAAAAGGGTTTCAGCAAGGGACAATCTCACATCGGAAAGTTTCATCAGGCTGTCATAACCCGCCTTTACTTCCCGGCTGTACTCCTCTTCACTGGTCACTTCAAGGTGCCATCCGGTAATTTCACAGGCAAGGGACACATTCTGACCACCTTTTCCAATGGCGATGGACAAATATTCATCATTGACTATCACCTCCATGGAGTTGTTGTCCTCATCAATGATAACCCTTGCTATTTCAGCTGGAGACAGTGCATTACAGACAAAACGTGCAATATCCGGACTCCATTGAACAATATCAATTTTTTCACCCCGAAGTTCTTGAACAATACTCTGTACCCTGTTTCCTTTCATTCCCACACAGGCACCCACAGGGTCAACATCGGAATCAATGGAAGATACAGCAACCTTAGCCCTGAGGCCAGGCACCCTGGCAGCACCCCTGAGAGATACAATTCCTTCTGCAACTTCCGGAACTTCGGTTTTAAACAATTCAACCAAAAATTCAGGATGGGTTCTGGAAAGGATTATCTGTGCCCCTTTTGACTCTTCAAGGACATCCAGTACATAGGCTCGAATCCTATCCCCCCGTTTATAATTTTCCCTTGGCATCTGGTCCCTGGGCCTTAGAACTGCTTCAGCCTGACCCAGGTTGACTATGACACTGCCCCGGTCAAATCGTTGAACAATTCCATTGAGAATTTTACCCTTTTTAGTAATAAAATTTTCATAAACCGCATTTCTTTCAGCTTCCCGCATTTTCTGTATGATCACCTGCTTGGCTGACTGGGCTGCTATGCGGCCAAACTCTTCTGTGTCAATACGGATACCAAGGGAATCACCTATCTCACAGTCCGGGTCATATTCATACCCGTCATCCAGAGTAAGTTCACTGTCAGGATACTCAACCTCTTCAACAACTTCCTTAAAATGGAACACTTCAACATCACCGCTTTTCTCGTTATAATGGACTTCAATATCAGCCCTGGGCCCGATTTTTTTTCTGGCAGCAGATATAATGGCCTCTTTTAATGTAGTTATGAGGACTTCTGCATCAATACCCTTTTCACGGCTTACCTGATCAATTACTCTTTTAATATCTGTAATAAACATGTTAAGTGCTCTCCATTTTATAAACCTGCAAGTTTGGCTTTGCAGATCATAAGGTCTGCTATTTCAACCTTTTTTCCATCAATTGCAATTACAATGGAATCATTATTTGTCTTTTCAAGTATTCCAGTAAATTTCTTCTGGCCTTCAACCAGATCAAGGGTTTCAATTTTGACCCTTTCCCCTGTAAATCTGTGAAAATCATCTTTTTTATTCAATGGCCTGTTGGGGCCGGGAGATGAGACTTCAAGTCTATAGCTTCCTATTTCCTCTATTTGCACATCAATTAGATCCCCAAGCTGCCTGCTGATATAAACACAATCGTCCATTGTAATACCATTGGGTTTGTCCATATAAATACGAACAATTTTTTCCCGGTTGCTGAAGGCATACTCAATATGCACAAGTTCAAAATTTTCCGCAAGGCACAGGGGTTCTGCCACAGTTTTAATCCTGTCCACCAGTGTATTGGAATCTTTTGTAAACTCCATAAAATTCCCACAGCCCTTTTAAATTAGTGCGCTATCGCGCTGCTTTTAGCATTTAGCCATTAGCTAACGGCCAAATGCAAATTCCTATACTATTAAATTAGCATTTCCATAAATACAAAAACGGGCATATGCCCGTTCCTAGTACTACATTTTTCAACAAATCCTCACCTGGAATATTTAAGACCTGGAATATTTAAGGCTCAGATCATATCTTCTTTCCATAATAATGGAACATATCCACCATTCCCTGTGTCAAAAAGCCATCCCTGTATCAAAGAGATGGAGCGGGCAACGAGACTCGAACTCGCGACATCAAGCTTGGGAAGCTTGCACTCTACCAGCTGAGTTATACCCGCATTGGCGGAATAATATATCAATCACCATCTATTTTGTCAACACCCCATTTCTATGCCAAATCTCTATGCCACATTTCTACTCAGGGAGATCTGCATTAAATTCCTTTAAAATAGTCCGGGACAGGTTGGTGTGTAATTTTTTTATATTTTTTTCAGTCAAGGTTTTACTAGGAGATCTGTAAACCAGCCTGAAGGACAGGGATTTTTTCCCCTCCTTAAGCGGCTTGCCTTCAAACACGTCAAATAAAAATATATCCTCAACAAGGGTTTGCTTTTCAGCCTTTTCCTTTAATTGTCCGATTATGGAGCCCACTTCAATACTTTGATCCACAATAAAGGTCATGTCCCTTGAAACAGAAGGAAAGCGCGGCAAAGGATCGGCCTGGACTGAACCAGGCATCAACTCCTCAAGTATTGCCAGGTCAAAATCAAAGACATAGGCATCCTGCTTTAAACCATAATTTTTTAACACCCTGGCATCAATTTTTCCAAGGGAACCCACAACAAGATCTGAAACTTTGACAATGGCTCCAAATCCCATTTCAAAATAGGGACAAATGTCATCTTTGATCTTTAAAAACTGGACGTTTCTGATAAACAGTTCATCCAGCAAACCTTCAACCACCCCTTTTAAATCAAAAAAATCAAGGCCTGCTTTTTTGGAAAACCAGGACTGATCTGAACGATTCCCTGTAATCAGGCCTGCAAGCATCTCTTTTTCCTCGGGCAGATCTCCTTTCTGGGTTGCAAAAAAGGTCTTTCCGATTTCAAATATTTTTATGGTATCTGTCTGCTGGGAATTATTCCGTTTCATGTTATCAAGAAGTCCTGGAACCAGTGAGGTTCTCAATACAGACATCTGATCTGAAATGGGATTTAAAATCCTTTCAACCGCCCTTCTCTTATCGGCTTCAACCAATCTCAAGCGGTCACAGGATTCTTCATGGATAAAATTATAATTAATGGCCTCGTAAAAGGAAAAACCAATCATTGCCTGGCGGATTCTTTCCCTGAGCAGAAGCACAGGAGCCAGGGCCTTGCCCCGGGCAGACACCAGAGGATAGCTGGTCTTAATATTGTTATACCCCCAGAGACGGGCGACCTCTTCGGATAGATCCTCGGGCCGGAGAACATCCACACGAAAAGAAGGGACCTTGACCTTTAATTGTCTTTCACCTGTTTTTTCAATATCAAATTCAACGGATTCCAGAATCTCCTGGACAACGTCAATGGAAAAGTCAGTTCCCAGCCGGGTGTTCAGGGCATCAATATTCAGATCAATTTCCACGGAGGCCGATTGCAGAGGGTGTTCATCAATAATATCCCTGGCAATGGAGGCATCACAAACTTCCGCAATAAGGGAAACCGCCCGCTTCATTGCATAGACCGTACCCTCAGGATCTATACCCCGTTCAAATCTATGGGAGGCATCTGTTGCTATACCTGTTTTTTTAGCTGTTCTGCGGATGGAAATTGGATTAAAATATGCACTTTCAATCAAAACCCGGGTGGTAGTATCAGAAATTTCAGAATTTTCACCACCCATGACCCCGGCCAGAGCTACAGGTCGCTCTCCATCACAGATCATGAGCATTTCAGACTCAAGTTTGTGCTCTTTATTGTCCAGGGTTGTAAAATCAATGGCTTTGCCTGCTCTTTTAACAACAATCTGACCCCTGGCCAGATTATCAAAATCAAAGGCATGGAGCGGCTGTCCTGTTTCCAGCATGACAAAATTAGTAATATCAACGATATTGTTAATGGGAGTCAACCCGACAGACTCCAGTTTCTGCCTAAGCCAGAAGGGAGATGGCTCAACTTTGACATCAAAAAGCAGTCCTGCAGAATATCGGGGACAAAGGTCAGGGTCCTTAATTTCAACCTTTGCAAAATCATGGATGGACTCCTGGGCCATTTTTTCTTCGGGAAGACTTACCTCTGGAAGTTTTACCATGCCTCTGGGTTCTGTAAAGGCACCAACTTCCCTTGCCACACCGATCATACTCAGGCAATCAGGCCTGTTGGGAGTCAAATCAATTTCAAAGACTGTGTCAGTGAGATCAAGGGCTTTTTCCAATGGAGTCCCAGGCAGATGACCTTGTTCAAGATCCATAATCCCGGAAGCATCAGCAGCAAGCCGTAATTCAGACCCGCTGCAAAGCATTCCATGGGATTTTTCTCCCCTGAGCTTGCTTTTCTTTATTTTAAATTCCCCTGGCAGAACAGCGCCGGGAAGGGCACAGGGAACATACATCCCCTCCCTCACATTGGGGGCTCCGCAGACAATCTGCACCAGATCGTCCTTGCCTGCATCCACCAGGCAACAGGAAAGCTTATCAGCATTGGGATGCTGTTTGACCTCATCTATCCTGGCCACCACAACATTATCCAGATAATCATACAGGTTTTCAATGGAATCTACTTCAAGCCCTGCCATGGTGAGTCTGTCAGAAATCTCCAAAGGGTCCAGATCAACGGGAATATACTCTTTTAACCAGCTTAAACTGACTTTCATATTAAAACTGCCCTAGAAAACGCAGGTCGTTTTCATAATATTTTCTTATATCATCAATGCCGTACTTGAGCATGGCCATGCGCTCTATGCCTATGCCAAATGCAAACCCGGTATATTTGTCTGTGTCATATCCAACATTTTCAAACACTGCAGGGTGAACCATTCCAGAACCTAACACCTCAAGCCACCCTGTTTTAGAACAGACACGGCATCCCTTACCTTTGCACATCACGCACCTGATATCCACTTCAGCACTGGGCTCGGTAAAGGGAAAAAAACTGGGCCTGAAGCGCAAAGAGGTTTCTTTGTCAAAAAACTGGTGAACAAAGGTAGTTAATATCCCCTTTAGATCACCAAAGGAGATTTTTTCATCCACCATAAGCCCTTCCACCTGATGAAACATGGGGGTATGGGTAAGATCTGAATCACAGCGGAACACTTTACCCGCAGATATAATCCGCACAGGAGGATCTGTTTTTTCCATGGCCCTAGGCTGGGATGGAGAAGTATGGGTTCTTAAAACTATATTTTCCGACACATAGAAAGTGTCCTGCATATCCCTGGCTGGATGATATTTTGGAATATTTAATGCTTCAAAATTATAATAATCCGTCTCAACCTCAGGGCCTTCTGCAATGTCAAAACCCAGCCTCATGAATATACCGCAGATTTCATTTAAAACCTGGGTAATGGGATGAAGACCACCCCTGACAGCCCGTCGGCCCGGCAAAGTCACATCAATTCCTGAAAAGCTGTCCGCATTCCTGGTTTCAAAATTTGAAGAAGCCTGTTTAATCAAGGTTTCAATCTTTATCTTCAGCAGATTGGCATTTTGTCCGGCAAGGGGACGTTCTTCTGCCGAAAGGGATGAAATATTCCTTAAAAATCCCGTTAGCAATCCTTTCCGGCCAAGATACCGGGTTGAAACCAACTCAAGATCCTCTTTGGATCCGGCTTTTTCAATATTATCAAGGGCCTCTTTTTCAATCTCCGCAATACTCTTTTGCAAAATCCCCCCAGATTCGTTTAATTCAACTGACTTGTTCAGTTACCCAGACTATTATTAATTCAGATTAGTTCGTCAGATTAGTTCAACTGTGCAGTTGCCTGGGATGCCAACTGGGAGAAACCTGAAGGATCACAAACTGCAAGATCAGCCAGGACCTTACGATCCAGTTCACAACCTGCCAGCTTAAGACCATTCATGAATTTTGAATAAGAAAGAGAATTCATTCTGGCTCCTGCATTGATCCTGACGATCCAGAGTTTTCTGAAATCTCTTTTCCGCACACGCCTGTCCCTGTATGCATACATCAATGCCTTATCAACAGCATCTGCTGCTGTTCTGAATAATTTACTTCTACCGCCCCTGAATCCCTTTGCAAGCTTGAGAACTTTATTTCTACGTCTCCTTGCCTTAAACCCTCTTGTAACTCTCATTTTATCTAACTCCTCGCACTTATACTTTAGTGCATTTATACTTTAGTACATCTATGCTTCAGCACCAGATCACTTTCAGAAAATGACCTGGAAATTAATTAGCCATTGGGCAACATACGTTTGACAGCTTTCATATTTGAATCGTCAATGATCTGATCCAGACGTAATGAACGTTTTCTTTTGGTGGTTTTTTTTGTCAGAATATGACTGGCATGGGATTTACGGAATTTAAATTTCCCAGACCCTGTTTTTGTAAACCGCTTTGCGGCTGCTCTGCGTGTTTTAATTTTAGGCATTTTACCTCTCCTGTATTGCTATTTTACTAAAAAAGAGAAGGTGGTATACGACCTAAGGCGTAATATACCACCATACATTACTTTATGTATTTAAACTATTGTACTAAATTTTTAACCAAGAGGACTAAAGCTTATTTGGGTCCAAGCAGCATGGTCATAACCCGGCCTTCAAACTTGGGATTCTGTTCAACCACTGCAAAATCCTGGGTCAGGCCAATGATTTTTTCCAAAACAGCATTGGCACGATCCCTGAGCATGAATTCCCTGCCCCGGAAGACCAGTGTGATCTTTACCTTATCATTTTTCCCGAGAAACTTTTCAATATGCCGGACCTTGGTTTCAAGATCATGGTCATCTGTTTTTGGCCGGACCTTTATTTCCTTAATCTGAGAAGTTTTTTGTTTTCTCTTGGCCTCCTGTTTTTTCTTGGTAAGCTCGTACTTATACTTCCCATGATCCATTATCTTACAGACAGGCGGATTTGCATCCGGAGACACCTCAACCAGATCAAGGTTCTCATCTCCGGCAATTTTCAATGCCTCTTCAGTGGGCATAACACCTATCTGTTCACCATCAGAACCTATCACACGAACCTCACTGGCCCTGATCCCCTTATTCACGATCGTCTGATCTTGTCTTCCTCGCTTAGATATTTTCACACCTCCTGCTTAAGTACACTCCAATTCCTCTGGTACGCTTTTATCTAAATTGGTACGCTCTTATCTAATTTGCTACTACCTCTTCTATTTATAAACTTAAGTATAACCCTATGATCATAACGGCTTGACATAAAAAACACAAGCACTATTTGATATTATAGTTGATTATTCTTTTTGCTCCAGAGTATACGCTTCTAAAAAGCTATGTTTCCAATATAGATTTTTCTCTTTATTAAAAAAATTATAAAAAAGATCAAGGCTTTTTTCACGTAATACCCCGGGAATGACCTGAATTTTTGCATCTCTGTACAGCGGTGTCATTGCGGCCAGGTCACAGGAAGTCCCGCCGCCCATGGGGTCTTCATAGGCAAAAACAATTTTTTTTATGCCTGAAAGAATAATTGCACCAAAACACATGAGACAGGGTTCCATGGTGCAGTAAAGGACGGCCTTCCCCGGTTTAAACTCCCTGACGCATGTCTCAAGGGACTTGAGAGCTCTAATTTCCGCATGGTCAATCTCGCTAAAAAAATCTTTGTCAATGCAGGTTCCCTTCCTCAACCCCCGGGCAATCACCTCCCCCTCCTGAACAATCACACACCCCACAGGAAACTCCCCGTTTTCAAAGGCTGTTTCAGCATGCTGCAAGGCCAGCTCCATAAAAAGTTCGTGTTCCAAAATACATCTTTCCCCTTTTTTAAATATACCCCCCCCCTAAAGTCTTACATTTCCATAGACCTTCTACGGGAGGCAATATAACAATTACGGCAATGACTTGCTTTTTTAAATAATTATTGTAATTAATGGAATCTTTAAAAATATTCAATATTGAATTTTAGAGCGCTATGGTGCGAGCTTTTAGCCATTAGCTGTTGGCTGTTACCTAAAACCTAACGGCTAAATGTAAATCCCTATACTATGAACTTATGAAACTATTACAAAAAAAAGAAATCCCCGGCATAAAAACTGATACAAAGACTGGCTGCATCAGGGAAATATTTCAACAGCGGGAAAAAAGCTTTCTTTCTGAGTACGGAACTTCCAGTGCCGGTACCACAAGAAAAATTGAAGAAAAAAATGCCTGTAACATAAGAACTCCTTTTCAACTTGACCGGGACAGGATTGTCTATTCCAACTCCTTTAGACGTTTAAAATATAAAACCCAGGTTTTCTTATCTCCCCTGGGCGACCACTACAGGACCCGGCTGACCCATACCCTTGAAGTTTCTGAAATTGCCAGGAATATTGCCAGGGCCATGCGTATGAACGAAGACCTTGCCGAGGCCATAGCCCTGGGTCATGACCTTGGCCATACCCCCTTTGGCCATGGGGGAGAAACAGCTTTGATCCAGGTGCATTCCCCCCATTTCACCCACTCAGACCAGAGCCTGAGGGTGGTGGATGTTCTTGAAAACAGAGGCCAGGGCCTGAACCTGACCAGGGAAGTCAGGGATGGGATACTTAAGCACTCAAAGGGTTTTGGCAACATAATCCCTTCCACCCCTGGTGAAACCGCCATGACCATTGAAGGAAGAATAGTAAGAGTGGCTGATATAATTGCCTATTTGAACCATGACCTGGACGATGCCCTCAGGGGGAAAGTGATTGCCATGGATGATGTGCCAAATATCTGCCTTGAAAAACTAGGGAAAACCCATTCTGTCCGTGCCAGCACCATGATTGAACACCTGGTTTACAATAGCGGGCCAGAAAACGGAGAATTTGTTCTGGATATGGGAGAAGATATCTTCCAAGCCATGATAATTTTGAGAAAATTCCTCTATGATAAAGTTTATCGTTCCCCTGAAGTTCACAATGAGTTTATAAAGGCCAAAAAAATCATCATTGGACTTTATACATATTTCCTGGATCACCCGGATTTTATGCAGAAAGAACTGGAAAAAATGGAAATGGCTCCCTGGGATGCAACTAAAAATGCTCTAAAACGATCCATTTGTGACGTGATCGCCAGTATGACTGACCGGTATGCATTAATGTTGTACACAAAATTATTTTTCCCCAAACCAATGGTATAACAAATATAACTGGCATAGCAACCATAACGGGTATAAGAACTCTGACCGGCGCAATGACCATAAATTGATATAATCAGGAACAAACCCAATGGCATTGAATATTTTTTACAAAATTTCAACTCTTTACCAGGCAATGGACAAGACCTGGGACAATATTGCATCCCAATATGATTTTCAATGCAATGGATGTGAGAACAATTGCTGCAGATCCCTGTTCTTTCATCACACCCTTGTGGAAAAAGCCTATCTCCTCCATGGATTTGACCAATTATCCCGGAATATAAAGGAAGAATCCATTTCCAGGGCCAGGGACTATTGCAGCAAAACCTTTCAGAAAACCAATGCTACCACCTCCCTGAAACTCATGTGCCCCCTGAACCGGGATGGCAGATGCATCCTTTATAAATATCGGCCCATGATATGCCGGCTCCATGGCCTTCCCCACGAACTTCATAAACCCGGAAATACAGTTCTGCAGGGAAAGGGATGTGATGCAGGTTTTTTTGATTCAAAAAAATATATAGCCTTTGACCGGACTCCTTTTTATCGAGAGATGGCTGGAATTGAAATGGCATACCGCAAAAAAACTCATAAAAATGGAAGAATAAAAGAAACTGTGGCCCAGATGCTGGCTGGATAAAACAGGCCTCTGGTGGGTTTAAAAGTCTCCCCACTAAACAACTCCCTTGGGCATGGGAGGGACTTTCTCCCCTGCCAGCACAAACCCCCCGTCCAGTCGGATGATACTTCCGGTCATGTAAGGGGCATCTTTGATCATAAAAAGGCAGGCCTTTACCACATCGTCAATGGTTCCTGTACGTTTCATCAAAGTATGATCCAGGATGCTTTGTTTTTCCATGTCCGTGAGAACCTGGTCCCACCCCCTTGTTCCCTGGCCATGACGTGTCTCAAAAATTCCCAGCATAAGTTCATTTACTCGAATACTGGGTGCTCCCATGCGGGCCCAGGTTTCTGTCAGGGAGGAGATCCCCCGGTTTGCCATTGCATACCCGTCATTGAACACCAGGGCTCCTGGACCTGATCTGCCAACCATCCCGGCAATGGAAGAAAGGTTTATCACAATGGCATCGTCTGAATTCTGCAAAAGCGGAAACATTGCTTGAAAAACCCATTGTTTGGTCTTAAGGGTGGTCTCCATCTCAAGATCCCATTGATCTTCAGTATATTCTCCATGAACAACGGGCCAGCCACCCCTTTCTATGTTGTTGACCAGAATATCCAGGCGGCCATATTTGTCTTTTATGAATGCGGCCAGTTTTTTAATCTCCTGTATCTTGCACAGGTCTGCAGTAAAAATATGGTGATCTATACCCTTGAAACCCTTTTCCATAGTTTCAAAGGAATCTTCCCAATCATAGCGGGTGAGCACAAGCCTTGCCCCCTGGTCAGCAAGTGCCAGGCCAATGCCTTTACCAATTCCTTTTACAGCCCCCAGAACCAGGGCTATCTTTCCTTTGATTTCCATGGGGTTATCCTTTTAAGACCAAGGGTATCCCAAACAACATATTTTTTACCCATTCAATGCCAAAATCCAGTAAGGCTTCATCATTGGATTTGATGAAATTTAAAAAGGACAATGGCAGGTTAAAATCTTCTGCAAGGTCCTGGTCAAAAATACGGGTCCTGAATTCATCCAGATCGTACAATGCCAGATAAAACTGATCTGACTGCGCCCCTTCAAGTTTTCCAGGTAAAATTCTATTTTTCAAGCTTATCAGCTCCATGAGCTTGTCATTGTTCTGGTTGTGGACTTCCACATCCTGGCCTTCAAGCCACTGGCCCACAGTTAATTTTGTTTTTCTTCCAAACCCCTTGCAATGTGATTCTTCAATAAGGGCAAAATATTCTGTAATCACACCGGTTTCCCTGGAACGTGAAATTGCCCGGGCCAGAGGGTAGAGTCGACAGGAACCAGGCCGGTCTTCATACACAAAACACCCTTTTTCAGTCACAAAAGGACATTCATGGCCTGTGGCTGGATTTGGTTTAAATTCAACAATGGGCAGGCCGGATCCCGGCCCGTAATGAAGGTAGGTATATTTTTTTAAAAAATCCTGGGAAGAGACTCCTAAATTATTTTTCAATCTTAAAATATCATAGGGAGTCAGAGCCTGATTCAGGTCCCTGCAGCAATCATTAAAACATATATTTTCCTGACTGCAGTCAAAGTTCATGGGTTCGTCAACATGAACTGATATCATTTCTTCTGTCATTTCGTATCCTTGGTGTTATTAAATTAGCGAGCTATCGCATGAGCTTTCAGCCATTAGCTGTCAGCTAAAGCCTAATGGCTGAAGTCAAATTCCTATACTATAAATTTATCACTTCAATATATTATTGTATTTTCGTGGTATTAATTTCCTGGTTTCTGCCCTAAAAATATAAAGACGTAAGTTATCAGGTTTATTTTAATTTTTCCAGGATCTTTTTATGGTGAACACTTTACCACATATGGTGGTTTATCCATAATAATTTAATATATATTGTTACGAACTCCAGGTTTGCTGACAATCAAAAAACATAACAAATCTTTTTTGAAAAATTCTTGACAAAAACATTGGTTGGGTGCTATTGCCATATCATTTGAGTGAGCCTTGTTTCCATAGGTAAGTTTATTTCTTTAGGCGGTGTAAACTTAACTGATCCAAGAACTGACTAGGAATTATCGGCCAAGCAATCCTGATCTCTGGTAGACTTCGGCCTGTGTTCTTTATAATGAATTGTCGCACAACGGTATTGTGCATTTTGATTAACTTAAATTATGGAGGTATTTTAAATGCCATCTTTTGTAATTGCAGAAAAATGTGACGGCTGCAAAGGCGGGGACAAAACAGCATGTATGTACATCTGCCCCAATGACCTGATGGTTCTTGAACCCAACGAGATGAAAGCATACAACCAGGAACCAGATCAGTGCTGGGAATGTTTTTCATGCGTAAAAATCTGTCCTACCCAGGCCATTGAGGTCAGAGGGTATTCTGACTTTGTACCCATGGGAAGCAGCGTTGTACCCATGCTGGGAACAGAAGACATCATGTGGACTTGTAAATTCAGAAACGGAAAAATAAAACGTTTTAAATTCCCCATCAGAACCACCCCTGAGGGCGAAGCCAATTCCTATGATGATCTTAAAGGAAAAGACCTTTACAGCGGACTTCTTTCCACCCAGGAAGCAGACGGTTATGTACTCGTAGCTCCAACAGAGCTTGCTTGATTTTTTATTGTTTTATTTGATATTTATACATAATTTTGGAGGTATATAATGGCATTACCTAACAAACCTATTGGAGAACTTAAGGCGGAAAGAGACCCAAAGGTTGAAAAAAGAGACGTTGATGTTCTGATCATCGGTGGCGGTATGGCAGCATGCGGAACAGCATTTGAAATTAAAAAATGGGCAAGCGACGACACATCAATCCTTCTTTGTGACAAAGCAGCCCTGGAAAGATCAGGAGCAGTAGCCCAGGGCCTTTCTGCCATCAATACGTACATTGGTGATAACAAACCAGAAGATTACGTACGCATGGTTAGAAATGACCTCATGGGTATTGTACGAGAAGACCTTATCTTTGATCTGGGTCGTCATGTGGATGATTCTGTACATCTTTTCGAAGAATGGGGACTTCCTGTATGGAAAAAAACCGATGACGGCAAAAACCTTGACGGTAAAAAAGGTCTTAAAGCCGGCAGCCTCAAAGATGGAGCCACTCCGGTCCGTACTGGTAAGTGGCAGATCATGATCAATGGTGAATCCTACAAGAGAATCGTTGCCGAAGCAGGTAAAAAAGCCCTTGGGGAAGAAAACATCATTGAAAGATGTTTTATTGTTGAACTCCTCAACGACAAGGATGATCCCAACAGAGTTGCCGGTGCCGTTGGTTTCTCTCTACGGGAAAACATCGTTTATATCATCAAGGCAAAAGTCATGATGGTAGCCTGTGGCGGTGCGGTTAACATTTACCAGCCCCGTTCAGTCGGAGAGGGTAAGGGCCGCGCCTGGTATCCAGTATGGAATGCCGGTTCCACCTATACAATGGCAGTTCGAGCAGGTGCTGAGCTTTCCATGATGGAAAACCGTTTCACCCCTGCCCGTTTTAAAGATGGTTACGGCCCTGTTGGTGCATGGTTCCTGCTTTTTAAAGCCCAGACCGTTAATGGCCTTGGTGAAAACTATGCTGCTTCTGACGATGCAAAGGCAGAACTTGAAAAATATGCTCCCTATGGAACTGCAGCTGTTACTCCTACCTGCCTGAGAAATCATCTAATGATGAAAGAATACAAGGAAGGCCGTGGTCCCATTATCATGAAAACTTCCGACGCCCTTGCTAAACTGGGCGAAACCATGAGCAAAAAAGAACTCAAACACCTTGAGTCTGAAGCCTGGGAAGATTTTCTTGATATGACCTGCGGTCAGGCAAACCTCTGGTGCGCCACCAATACAGAGCCTGAGTTTAAAGACTCGGAAATCATGCCCACAGAACCCTACCTGCTGGGCTCCCATTCAGGCTGCTGCGGCATCTGGTGTTCAGGTCCAGAAGAAGACTGGGTACCTGACAGCTACAAATGGGGTTACAACAGAATGACCACTGTCAACGGTCTGTTTACTGCGGGTGACGGCGTGGGCTGTTCAGGCCATAAATTCTCCTCCGGTTCCCATGCAGAAGGCCGTATTGTTGCAAAGTCCATGCTCCAGTATCTTGAAAAAGAAGGGGACAAGGTAACCGGCTTCAAAGAAACAGATGAAGAGCTTGTTGATTTTGTTTACAAACCAGTCAGAACCTACTTTGAACATTGTGAATATTCCACAGATGAGACAGTCAACCCCCATTATTGCAAACCAGCGGGCATGGCAATGCGTCTGATGAAAATGACCAATGAGTATGGTGGTGGAACAGCCACTTATTACATGACCTCGGGCAAAGCCCTTGAAATTCTCATGGAAAACTTTGAATACTTCCGTGAAGACCTTGAGCAAATTGCTGCAGGTGATCTGCATGAACTATTGAGAGCATGGGAAATCAACCATCGCCTCTACACGGTTCAGGCCCATACCCGTCATATTCAGTACCGCGAAGAATCAAGGTATCCTGGTTTCTACTACAGGGGTGACCACATGGGGCAGAATGACGAAGACTGGTTCTGCTTTACCAACTCTACATATGACAAAGCAACCAATGAATGGTCATTAAAAAAAGTTCCTTACATTAAGATCATTTCCGACTAGTGTGTAAAGAAGATTTTAATAAAGTAAGCGTTTTGTAATAATAACCTCCAGGTGCTGATATCCAGTGCCTGGAGGTTTTTTCAAATTGCAGGCCTTTGGTCTTCTTCTTTCTGTTTGATCTTCTTACCTATCTCCTGTTTTGTAAAGGTATAAACCGACATTGCCTGGTCAGGTCTGTATGGTTAGAAAACAGGAGAAAGGATGCCGGAAAATACTCCAAGGGGCCGTCGCCCCGGAGTTTGGCATGCACCAATAACAAGAATACACTAGACATAACTCAAATGCACGGAGGAAAGCATGACAACAGATAATTCAGCTCCGGTAAGTGGAAGCATCATGGTGGTTGGTGGTGGAATCAGTGGCCTGACAACTGCCCTGGAAGCTGCCGAAGTGGGGTATGAGGTCTTCCTTGTGGAAAAGGAAGCCTCCCTTGGCGGAAGAGTATCCCAGCTCAAACACTATTTTCCCAAACTTTGCCCGCCAACATGTGGGCTTGAAATCAATTACAGGCGAATCAAGGACAATAAAAATATCAAAGTATTCACCATGTCTGAAGTGCAGAAAGTGGAAGGCAATCCCGGCGATTATACGGTTACCTTAAAAACAGCTCCCAGATATGTCAATGAAAACTGCACTGCCTGCGGTGAATGCGCCAAAGTCTGTGAAACTGAAATTTCCAATGAGTTCAACTTTGGCATGGACCGCAGAAAAGCAGCCTATCTTCCCCACAACATGGCATTCCCCCAGAGATATATTATGGATACTGCCATGGGCACCGATGACAGGGACAGGGTGATAGAAGCATGTAAATATGATGCCATTGACTTTGACATGGAAGAAAAAAATATTGACCTTAAAGTAGGCGCCATTGTCTGGAATACAGGCTGGCAGCCCTATGATGCCACTAAAATTGACAACCTTGGTTTTGGCAGATACCAGAATATCGTAACCAATATGATGCTGGAAAGAATGGCATCCATCAATGGTCCAACAGATGGAAAAATCATCCGTCCGTCCGATGACAAGGCACCGGCAACAATTGCCTTTGCACAATGCGCAGGCTCCAGGGATGAAAATCATCTTCCCTATTGCTCTTATATCTGCTGCATGGCTTCCTTGAAACATGCCACCTACCTGAGAGAACAATATCCGGAAGCAAAGATTTATATTTATTATATTGATCTTAGAACTCCGGGTCTGAAATATGAAAAATTCTATGCAAACCTCAAGCAGGATGAAAATATTTTCTTTATAAAAGGCAAAGTGGCTGAGGTCAGTGAAGAATCTGGAACCGGCAATATCAACCTGGTTGCCGAAGATACCATTACCGGTGAAAAGGTCAGACAGACAGTGGACCTGCTGGTGCTTGCAACGGGCATGCAGCCCGCAGCAGCCATTGATAAACCCAATGCAGACCTGAACTATAATGAAGAAGGTTTTATCATGAATGACTTTTCCAAAGGCGGAATGTTCGCAGCTGGCTGTGCAAATAAGCCTGCCGATGTTGTAACATCTAACCAGAATGCCACTGGAATGGCTCTCAAGGCCATTCAGACCCTTGTAAGGAGGTAACGAAAACCATGGATAAAAAATACGGCGTATATATATGCACAGGCTGTGGAATCGGCGACACCCTGGACATGGAAGATCTGGTAGAAGTTCCCGAGGAAGAGGGAGTCAACTGCACCACCCATCCCTTCCTGTGCTCAAAGGAAGGAGTGGAACTTATCCAGAAGGATGTTGATGAAGGCAAAGTAAATGCCATGGTAATCGGGGCATGCTCCCGACGTGTCAACTTTGATGTATTTAACTTTAACGGGTGTATTGTTGAAAGAACCAACTTGAGAGAAGGGGTTGTATGGCCCCATTCACGGGAGGCATATCCTGCCCTTACTGAAGACCAGAAAGATGACGAAGAACATTTTGATCCCATCCAGATGAAGGCTGAGGACTATATTAAAATGGGCATGATCCGAGTTGAAAAAGTAAAACTGCCCGAACCCTTTAAAACGGAAACTTTTTCCAGAAAAATCCTGGTCCTGGGAGGCGGTGTTACAGGCATGTCAGCCGCCCTTGATGCAGCCAAAACCGGTTATGAGGTCACCATTGTTGAAAAAACAGATACCCTTGGCGGATACGCAGGCAAACTCAGGAGCCAGATGCCGGTAGTAGAACCATTTGAATCCCTCCAAGCCCCAGTGGTTGAGAGTCTGATCCAGGAGGTCCAGGGTTTTTCTAATATTGAAGTAAAAACCAATTGTGAAGTTGCCCGTATTGCCGGCCAGCCCGGCGAATTCACTGTGACCTTTAAAAAACCAGGCGAAAAAATTCCCTTTGACGTTCCCTTTCCCCTGCCCGAAGAGATGCTGATGGATGAAAATGGTAAGGAACTGGATGCAGAAGCTGCCCATGCCAAATATCTTGAATACAATGAAGGCAAAAACGATATACTTCAGCTGGATCCAAACGGCCTGCTCTATGGTGCTGTGGTCCTGGCCGCTGGCTGGAGACCTGCCGTGCTTGAAGGCGAGGCCTATGAACACCTTGGATTAAACCTTGATAATGTGGTTACCAACGATGAATTTGAAATGATTGCTGCCAAGGGTAAAATTTTAAGACCTTCCGATGGTAAAGAAGCAAAAAATGTTGTGTTTATCCAGTCCCCTGGCAAGGATGAAGATGATGCTGACTTTGAATATTGCGGTTCCGTTACCAGCCAGGTGGCTTTAAAACAGGCTAAATATGTGAGGGAAGATTATGAAGACGGTAAAGCCTATGTGATTTACCAGCACATGAGAACCCCTGGCCTCCAGGAATATTTTTATAAAAGCATGCAGCAGGATGATGGTGTTTTCATGACAAAAGGAGCGGTTACAGAAGTTGCGCAGCAGGGTGACGGGATTGCTGTAACTGCCACTAATACGCTTTTGGGTGAAAACCTGGCCATCAAGGCAGACATGGTTGTGGTTGCCGGCGGTATGGTACCGGTTACCAAGGATGATCCTGTTGTCAACCTGGCCTATCGCCAGGGACCAGGGTTCAGGGACAATGATATTTTCGGTCAGTATGCAGACTCCAATTATATCTGCTTTCCCTATGAAACCCAGCGAACAGGTATCTATGCTGCAGGCAGTATAAGACGGGCCATGACCATTGAAGAATCCATGGAAGATGCAACTGGTGCAGCCCTTAAGGCCATCCAATGTATTGAAAGTTCCAACCGGGGCATGGCAGTTCATCCCAGATCCGGTGATATGACCTATCCGGATTTCTTTTTCCAGAGATGTACCCAGTGTAAGCGGTGCACGGTTGAGTGTCCCTTTGGAGCCCTTGATGATGATGAAAAAGGAACTCCCAATATTAATCCGACCCGGTGCAGAAGATGCGGTACCTGCATGGGTGCATGTCCTGAAAGGATTATAACCTTTTCCGATTATACCATTGACTCCATTGGTTCCCAGGTAAAGGCTATTGGCGTACCATCGGAAGATGATTATGAGGAACCGCCCTTCAGGTTCCTGGCCCTGGTCTGTGAGAATGATGCATTCCCAGCCCTGGATATGGTGGGTATGAACCGCATCGACTATTCTCCCAATGTCCGGTTTATCCCGGTTCGCTGTCTTGGTTCTGTGAATGTAATATGGATCAAGGATGCACTGGCCCAGGGCATGGACGGAGTTATCCTCATTGGATGTAAACATGGGGATGATTACCAGTGTCATTTTATGAAAGGCTCTGAGCTTGCTGAAATCCGGGTGAAAAAAATCGGTGATGCCCTTTCAAGTCTTGCACTTGAAGAAGAGCGTGTGGCCTTTACAGAAATTGCCATTGATGAATATGACAAGCTTCCTGAAATCATTAATGCCTTTGTTGAAAAAGTTGAAGACATGGGACCCAACCCGTTCAAAGGATTCTAATGTCATTATACCAAAATTATATGGAGGTATCCTATTATGACTGTTAAATATCTTGCTCAACCTGATCTTGAATTTATTGCCCAGATAAAAGGGCTTGGCGGAGACACCCTGAAAAAGTGTTATCAATGTGCGACATGCTCGGTTGCCTGTCCCATTGCACCGGAAGACAGCCCTTTTCCTAGAAAAGAGATGATTGCCGCTTCCTGGGGATTAAAAGACAAATTGATCAGCAATGGTGATATCTGGCTTTGCCATCAATGTGGTGATTGTACAGACCTTTGCCCCAGGGGTGCAGCTCCCGGTGATGTTCTGGCTGCTGTAAGGTCTGCCGCCATCACAGAATATGCACAGCCCAAAATACTGGCCAATGCCATCAATGATCCCAAAAAACTACCCTGGCTCATTGGTATTCCAGCCATCTGGTTTGCAATCCTTGCCTATATCACCATGGCCCAGGCCGATGTAATGACAAAAATATTCAATATATTTGGAATTGCATGGTCCCATGCCCATGAAGGCGGGGACCACGTTATTGCCCAGGCAAATTTCTTTTCAACCTGGTTTGTTGATCTTACCTTTGTTCCCACAGCCACTGCTGTTGTGCTGATCTTCTTTTTCAGTCTAAAGCGATTTCTGAATGATATCCATGAAAATGCTGTTCTTGAAGGGAAAACAGATAAGACAACCCTGAATTACAAAGAATTTTTCCAGGCACTTTTAAAAGTCATTCCCACTGTGCTCAAACATGAAAAATTCAATGAATGCGAATCCAACAAAGACCGCGCCACACCCCATATGATGGTTCTGTTTTCATTTATCGGCCTTTTCATTGTTACGGCTATTTTCTTTATTGTACTCTATGCATTCCAGACACCCGGACCCTATTCTCAGCTGAATCCTGTGAAATGGCTTGCCAATATTTCAGGTGTTGCCCTGGTAATCGGTTCTGGTCTGATGATTAAAAACAGGATGGATAATAAAGACCAGGTTTCCACCTATAAGGACTGGTTTATATTAGTCCTTATCTTTTCCCTTGGTCTGACGGGTATGCTTTCCGAAATGGCACGGTTGGCACATTTACAATTCATTTCATATACCTTTTATTACCTGCATTTGATTGCCATATTTAATTTGTTTGCATATCTACCCTTTTCAAAAATGGCACATCTTGTTTATAGACTGACAGCAATGACCTATGCAGAATACGGGAATAGAAAATAAATTGTAATACAATTTTTAAATCTGATTTTAATTTAATCGTATTGGAATTTGCTGTTAGCATGAGCCATCTGGCTTTAGCAAACAGCGAATGCCTAAATGATCGCGCGATAGCACGCTAATTTAAAAAAGGAGGTTGGTTTTTATCAACCTCCTTTTTTTTATTTGAATAAAATTGCTGTACTTCCCGGTGATGGAATTGGGCCTGAGGTCATAAAGGAGGCTGTCAAAGTCCTTGACACAGCCGCTGGAATATATGGATTTACCCTTGAATATGAATTTGCCGAAATCGGGGGGGCAGCCATTGATAAACACGGACGTGCGCTCCCGGAATCCACCCTTTCTCTATGTGAAAAAAGCCAGGCCATTTTGTTTGGTTCAGTGGGCGGCCCCAAATGGGAAAGCCTGCCTCCGGAAAAACAACCGGAAAGAGCTGCCCTGCTTCCCCTTCGAAAACATTTTGGTCTCTATTGTAACCTTAGACCAGCCAAAGTTTTTCCAACCCTTGCACCTGCATCTCCCTTAAAACCGGAAATTGTTCAAAATGGCTTTGATATTCTCTGTGTGCGGGAACTGACCGGTGGTATATATTTTGGTGAACCCAAGGGAAGAAAAGGAAAGGGTCCTGATGAAACAGCATTTGATACCATGGTGTACTCCAGGTATGAAATTGAGAGAATTGCCAGAATGGCCTTTGAGGCTGCCCAGAAGCGAAAACAGGTGGTTACCTCTGTTGACAAGGCAAATGTATTGTTTTCCATGGTGCTCTGGCGGGAAACCGTGACAGAGATAGCAAAGGAATATCCCGACGTCACTTTGAACCACATTTATGTGGACAATGCCACCATGCAGCTGGTAAAAAATCCCCATCAATTTGACGTATTGCTCTGTGGGAATATGTTTGGAGATATCATTTCAGACGAATGTGCCATGATTACCGGCTCCATGGGACTCCTTGCCTCGGCAAGCCTCAACCAGGACAAATTCGGCCTGTATGAGCCAGCAGGAGGATCTGCGCCGGATATTGCCGGTAAAGGAATTGCCAACCCCATTGCCCAGATCCTTTCCGGAGCCATGATGCTCAAGTACACATTTGGCCATACCCAGGCAGCCAATGCCATTGAATCAGCCATATCCAGGGTTCTTGAAAATAAAATTTTCACAGCAGATCTGACAAACCAAAAAAGTAAAGCCGTTAATACCGCTGCCATGGGAAATGCCATTGCAAAGGAATTGACAATCACCTGCTAATAAAGCAATCATTCAAACCGTACTGGTCTAAAATCCTTTAAAACAGCCATCTGAACTTTATAGTCACAGATGACTGTTTTTTTGATTCAACAACGTATAAACTTTGTTGACACATCAAAATAACAATGTTATCTTTTGTTTAAACTATGTATATACAAAAAAAGGATCAGGCTATGGAAATGATTATTAAAAAATGGGGTAACAGCCTTGCTGCACGAATTCCCATGCCCATCGCAAAAGCAACCGGGATTACTGTTGATCAAAAAATAACAATTGAGGCCAATAACGGAAAGATCATTATTACACCGGTGGTTGATGATATTGTATATAAACTTGATGATTTATTGAAGAACTGCCCTGAAAAAGCAGTAAAATTGGATGACGAGGACCAAGCCTGGTTAAATGATGAACCGGTTGGGAAGGAATGGTAATGTATCTTCCCAAACGTGGTGACATAGTATGGACAAATTTTGATCCTGCTGCCGGTTATGAACAAAAAGGGAAAAGGCCGGCTTTGATTCTTTCCCCTGCTAATTTCAATAAAGTATTTGGTCTGGCCCTGGCAGCACCAATCACAAGCCGAGCGCGTGGTCATGCTTTTGAAACCGATTTAAATGACCCCAACATTAAAATAAAGGGTGTTGTTCTATGTCAACAAATCAAAATGATTGATTTTAAAGAGCGGGGGTTACAATATGTAGCCAAGGCTCCTGGAGAAGTCTTAAACGAAGTATTAGGCAAAGCACGGACTATTCTGGAATAAATTGTGCTGAGGGGATAATTGATTTAAGAAGGCAACTCAGTTGGGTCATCGTCATGCACTGCAATATTCTCAAGGCAATCTGTTTTATCCAAATAAGATTTCAACAAACTGTTAAAACACAAAAGAGGGTATCTGATTTTTATCAGATACCCTCTTTATATTGTGGCGGGAGTGACGAGACTCGAACTCGCGACCTCTTGCGTGACAGGCAAGCGTTCTAACCAAACTGAACTACACCCCCGAATACACTGTTTTTGGTGGGCGATGCAGGGCTTGAACCTGCGACTTCAACCTTGTAAGGGTTGCACTCTCCCAGCTGAGTTAATCGCCCAAAAGCAGGCAGGTTATATCAATTCTAAAAATTAGTGTCAAGCACAAAATCAAAAAAAATGACTTTTTTATTATTCCCCTGAAAATGAAGACCTATTCTTTCTTGACACCTGGCCTTGCAACAGGAATTTATTAATGATATGTTAACAGAAGTTATAAAATAACATGAGTCCAACTGCCCTATAAAATCCGAAGCAGGACGTTTTTTCCTTCCGGGATTTGTAGTTTCAAAAAGGAAATAGAAAATTCCTTTTTCTGTTTTTTTATCGGTACAGCAATAATATATATTATGAATGTAAGGAGTATGACTATGGAACCAGTGCAAGGATACCTGGAAATAATGGACAAGGGATTTGGGTTTTTAAGAAATATTGAGGAAAACTTTAAGCCCAGACCTGAAAATCCATATGTTCCCACTAGCCTTATCAGAAAATTAAATCTCAGGGAAGGCAGTTTTATCCAGGGATTTGGTGAGAAAAAAGGCAGCAGCAACCTTAACCTTGCCCTGATCCGTGTGGAGACCATCAACCACCTTCCCTTTGACGAATTCACAAATATACCCATGCTCCAGGACCAGACCAGCATCAATCCCTTTGAAAGGTATAATCTTGCCCAAGGTGAAGAGGATATCACGGGCAG
>NBML01000076.1 GCA_002085465.1 Desulfobacteraceae bacterium 4572_89
GCAAGTATCCATTTAGCAGCCGCCCTTGATGCCGGAATGACGGTTAACCGGTCCAGAAGATCTGCCTTGCAGATGCCATCGTGGATGGCCATAAGCCTTTCGGGAACCTCGGGGTGATAGGGTCCTGTTTCGTGCAGAAGATATCTAAGGTCATGCACATAACCGGTTTTTTTCATGGGGGCTCCCATCCGGATCTTTCCGAGTTGAAGGTTAAAAGCTGAAGCTGTCTTCTTAGACAATTTTATAAAATTTAACAAAAAATGGCTGGGACAGCTTTTATAAAATTTAACAAAAAATGGCTGGGACAGCTTCTAAGCTGTAATACCGGTCGATGATGGGTGTCAAGAAAAAAACCTTTTAGAACCAAAAAACTTCCTGCCTGCACCCATTCCTAACCCGAACAAGTCGGAACCAAACAGGGTTTCCAATTCGATTGCCCAAAAAGCACGAAAACAGGAGGAGAGAGACTAAGGACCGTAATTTCAGTTCACTTTATTTCATCTGAAATCTTGAGCTATAAAACCGGTCATCTTTTCAATCACCTCCTCCCGGGCCTGATGGTGGGGAACGTGTCTGCAGTTCTCGATTACTACGGTTTTTACAGGGCCTACCACCTGACTTCTAATACCTTCCACCTGGACAAGACCTGCGTATTCGTCATCTTGGCCCTGGAGCACCATGAGGGGACAGGTGATGCCGGAAAGAGAGGCCTCCATATTCCAATCCCTGAAAGCGGGATCAAGCCACCTGTCTGCCCAGCGCCGGAAAACAGTTTCGGTCTTATCCCCGTGATACCTGGCGAGTTTCTCTTTTAAATTGCTGTTCTCATAAACCTTTACCGCTTCCAAGATACCTTTGATGGTAACATCTTCGATAAAAATGTGGGCTGCCTCGGTTATCACCCCCCTTAATGTTTCGGAGTGTCGGGCCGCATAAAGAAGGGCGATGGTTCCGCCGTCGCTGTGCCCTATTAAAAGGGGATTTTTCACATTACACTCGTTAAGAACCCCATGGAGAAGATCGGTCTCCTTTTCAAGGTAATCCATGGGCCATCCACCGGGATAGGGATCTGAACCGCCATAGCCCAGACGTTCATACAAAAAACCCGAACAGCCTGTCACGGCACACAGAGAGGAAGGGAAGCCCCCCCACTGGGGGATGCTGCCCAGCCCCTCATGGAGAAAAACCAGGGTGGGCCTGTCGTTCAAATCGGATACAGGTTCGATTTCAAGCCGTTCTGCCCTGAACCTGTGATCTGAAAGGTAAATATCGAAACTGCTTTTTGTAACTGAAGAGTTCAAATCATATCTCCCCACGACCAAAGGCATTTAAAATGTGCATACTACCTGGACAAGCCGAAACCAAACAGAATTTCCAATTCTCTTACCCAAACAACACGAAAATAAGAGATAAGAGACTAAAATCTGCACCGTTTTGCATCTCCGGTCAAAGGAGGCTTGCAGGTTCCAGATACTATGACCACTATGCCCTTTACAGAGAGTTATGTAAACCTCCGGACACTCCAAAATCTGTAAAGCCCCTTTACAGATTGAAAAACAAACTGACACTTCAAAAAATCCGGCGGTCCTGGGTTAAATACATTTTTACACAACAAAATCAAAGCTCTATCAAAAACAACTAAAACAAAATTCAAATGGCATATGACTTGCTCTATGAAAAATAAAAAAGAATTGAAATGCTGCGGCAAACAGAAAAACAAAAACGAAAAGGAAAAAAAAATGAATACTGCCACGGAAATTGAGCGAACTTCAAACCTACCTGGGGCGATGGGCGTCAGGCAAACCAGAGATATAGCCTGGTGGAAAAACAAACCGGGCTACAAGCCGATGATACTGCTTTTAGGGCTTGCAATCTTTATCTGCATGGTGCTGACACCTATACCGAAAAGCCTTATGAACCTTGTCAATGAGAAAGCTCCACCGGGTTATAAACTCAGCAAAGGCTGCCAGACAATTATCCAGACGGTAAATAAAAAAATGTCCCCAAAGGCATATGCCGCTTATCAGGAAGCTGTCAAATCCGGGGAGCCCGTGCCTGCCGAAGTCCGGGAAACCCTGCTCAGCGCGGAGAAAGTCGCTAAAATGGCCAAAATCATGGTGGCCATACTTTTAATCGCGGCCCTTTTCTGGGGCACCGAAGCAATCCCCATCGGCGGAACAGATATCATGGTTGCGGTGCTCATGTATCTCTTTTTTATCCTGCCTCCCAATGAAATCGCAAAGGCATATTTCAAGGATGCCGTCTTCTTTATATTCGGCATCCTTGCCGTTGCAGCCGGGGTGTCTAAAACAGGGCTTGACAAACGCATCGGACTGCTGCTTTTAAGCAGAATTAGAAGCACCAAACAGTTCTGTTTTATCTTCTTTCCCCTTCTTTCAGTATGTGCGGGATTTCTTTCGGAACACGCCCTGGTTGCGCTTCTCATCCCCGTGGTAATGGGTATCTACAAAGAGACTTGCCGGGCCCATGGAGTTGACAAAGATCCCGCCCTGGCAACTCTTCTTCTCCTTGGACTCTGTTTTGCGGGAAATATCGGAGGCCCCGGTTCTCCTGCGGCAGGCGGAAGAAATGCAATCATGGTGGGATATCTGGCTGAGATGGGAATTCAAGGTGCCGGACATGAACCCCAGCATCATCATCAAACAGGAAACTGCCGGACTTCCCAAATTCGGCGGTAAGGAAGCCGTCATGGCAGTAATTTTAGTCGTCATGATTATCATGTGGATCACGACAAGCAAACTCTTCGGACTTGGCGGCCCAACCCTGATGGCCGTGTTTGCCATGATGGTGGCCCGCATTCTGGTGTGGGAAGATATCCAAAACGAGGTGCCCTTTGATGTTGTAGGCCTCTATGCTGCTGCATGCGCCATGGGAGCCGGACTTAAATTCACTGGAGGCGCATTGTGGCTTGCCAAGGGATTTGTGGGAATCATGCCCGGATTCCTTACCCAGGGAGCGGGGCTGCCCCTGGGAGTGGCCGTAATGACAGGGACCCTGACCAATCTGATGAGTGACGGGGCAACAGTGTCGGCCCTGGGACCTGTTGTGCTTCCCATGGCCACGCTGACGGGAGTACATGTATGGAAAGTCGGTCTTGCATGTGCATTTTCATCATCCTTTGCCCATTGCCTTGTTGTGGGCACCCCCAACAACGCCATTGCCTTTGGTCTCGGCAAGGACCCTGAAACGGGAGAACGTATGCTTGACGTCATGGATTTTGTCAAATATGGAGTGCCTTTCTGGATTTTATGTATGATTACGATTTATCTATGGGTCATCTTGGGATACTGGACATTCATAAATTTCCCTGCAATAATGTAATTTTCTTAAAAAAGGTGAGTTGTCTGACTTAATTTAAGCCAGACAACTTACCGCTTCTGCCCTGGAGTCAAGGGGTGGTGCAATAAAAAAAATCATGCCCATGCAGAAACTTTTATAAAAACAGAGTGGTGAAAAAATGGGAAAATCAATATACAGAACATTCATACAAAAAATGGTGATAATCACTCTGCTGATTTCATTTGTTCCTTTGACCCTCCTCGGTTATACCATCTATTATGGGTTTACAAAAATTTATCACCAGAGAATCGAACAGCAGATGGTCGCCAGGGTAAAAGCCTGTGCCCGGAACCTGGATTTTTTCCTTGAAGAGAGGCAGGTCATCCTCTCCACCATAGCCAAAGCAGGCTCCCTATCCTACTACAACAACAAAAAACATCTGAGACAGCTTTTTGACAACATAAACAGCCAGACCGGAGGCGGTCTTATCGATATCGGCGTCATTAACAGCAGCGGAGATCATCTCGCCTATGTGGGACCGTATGAATTACAAGGTCTTAATTATCAGAAACAGCCCTGGTTTGCCCAGGTAATGATCAATGGTTTTTTTATAAGTGATGTCTATATGGGATACAGACAAATCCCTCATTTTGTCATTGCGGTTAAATCCAATGACGGAGATAACGACTGGATTTTAAGGGCAACCATAGATCCTGAAATTTTTACCAAAATTGTCTCAACAGCTCAGATCGGCAATACCGGAGATGCTTTTATCGTCAATCGGGAAGGGATTTATCAGTCGCCCTCCAGATTTAATCAAAAAAAGACCCTGGACCAATCAGGAATAGATACCACCCAGTTTGGTTCCGACACCACCATAATCAGAATCAATGCCCCCTCTAACAATATTTTAATTCACGCCGGCATGTGGATCAAAAACCGTCAATGGCTTCTTATTGTGACTCAAAACTGCAACAACAGTTTAATCTCTTTTTCAGACATGGGCTCTGAAACCGCCATGATATTTTTATTGGCGATGCTGGCTATTGTTGCTACAACCATAGTAACGACAAAATTCAGTGTGGATAAACTTCAGGAGAGGGATAAAAAGCTCGATGAGATGAATGCCCAGCTTATCCAGACGGATAAAATGGCGGCCCTGGGAAAAATGGCGGCGGGAGTTGCCCATGAAATCAACAACCCCCTGGGGATAATTTCCATCCAGGCAGGATGGATGAAAGACCTTCTGGAAGAGGATGAATTACAGCAAAGCGACAACTATAAGGAGTATGCCGAAGCCCTGCAAAAAATTGAAGACCATGTGGAGCGTGCCGGAAAGGTGACGCACAACATGCTGGGATTTGCCCGTGCCATGGAGCCTGTCATGGAGACCGTCAATATCAATGAGGTATTAAACCAGACAATGGAATTTCTCAATCACCATGCTGAGATTAATAATATTAAAATCAACACGGAATATGATGAAGCCATTCCTGAAATTACAAGTGACAGGGCTAAATTGCAGCAGGTCTTCCTGAATATCATCAATAATGCCGTTGATGCCATTGATCACGATGGAGTGATCCATATCAATACCCATGTTGAAAAAAATAAACTCCTGATTAAAATCAAGGATACCGGCAAAGGCATCCCAGAGGGCCTTTTAAATAACATTTTTGATCCTTTTTTTACCACAAAGGAGAAGGGCAGGGGTACGGGCCTGGGGCTTTCCATTACCTATAAAATAATTAAAAATCTGGGTGGAGATATAAAAGTAGAGAGCAAAAAAGATCAAGGTACAACATTTACAATCACTCTGCCCTTGAATAACTCTCAAAAAAAATAGAACCGGCATGGCCGGAGCATGAGACTTGCTCTTGGCCACAACAAAAATTGAAACTCTTATAATAACAGAATCCTGATCGGAGTTTCATATAAAAAACAATATAAAAGGAGAAGATGATGAAAATAAAAATTCTTGTGGTTGATGATGAAAAAGATTTTCTCGAAACAATAGTTAAAAGACTTGCCAAAAAACAGCTGGATGCAAAAGGGGTAACCAGTGGCGAAGAGGCTCTGGCAGAAATCAAAAAAAAATATTACGATGTTGTCCTCCTTGACATCAAAATGCCCGGCGGCATGGACGGAATTGAGGCATTAAAGGAGATCAAAAAAGAGAGGCCCCTGGCTGAGGTGATACTGCTCACCGGCCACGGTTCCGTGGAATCCAGCGTGGAAGGGATGAGGCTCGGAGCATTTGATTATATTCTTAAGCCTGCTAAATTTGAAGATCTCTGCGACAAGATTGCCCAGGCTTACATGAGAAAAGCAGATCAGGACCACAAGATACGCAAAGCAAACATCCAACAGCTGCTTCGCTATCCAGGAAGGGTTTTTGATCAGGATTAACTACCCCTCCCCTGAAAAATACCGTACCTGTTTATTATTTACGCCCGATCATTGGGTATCATGCGGGTAAGCGTTTGTCCCCGGTGGAATCGTAGTTATTAACGAAATACGAATCCACCCCGACCAGACGCTTGCCCACCAACCACAATAGTTACGAGAGAGCGCACTATTGGTACGCTATTCCATGCCCTGTACAGGCAGCCATAAATCCTGGACGCCTTTAATATAAGGGAGAACCCCATGAAGGACAAAATACGTGTACTCATGGTGGACGACGAAGAGAGGTTACATAAAACCACTGCCAGGCTCTTGACCCGGCGTGGCTTTAAAACCACTGTGGTCGCGAATGGAAAGGCGGCCCTGGAGACCATCACCAACACCCCCCATGACGTGGTAATCCTGGATCTCAAAATAAAAGACATGAACGGAATGGATGCCCTGGAAAAAATCAAACATATCGCTCCGGAGATCCAGGTCATAATGCTTACCGACCGTACCACTCCGAGTTCCACCATCAAGCTGCTGGCTCAAAAAACCTGTGACCATATGAAAAAGCCCTGTGACATCAATGTCCTGAGCAAAAAAATTAAAACTGCCCACGCCGCCGGATACGGTCTTTGTCCCGGCACTCCAATCACAGCCAAAGAGATAATGATCCACATCAACGACTACATCCAGATTTCCGAGGAAGCAACCGTCAGGGAAGCCATTCAGGGCCTGATCCTTGCCTGCCGAACAGTTCTGACCAGTTCCAGGCTCCTGGAACCCGGCCACAGATCCCTCCTGGTTTTGGGCAAGGCCAACAGGCCCACAGGTTTCATAAGCTTCCTGGATCTACTCACAGCAACGGAAACCAACCACAGGCTTTCCACGAAAAACGCAACAGGAAATCACCCCGTCTCCTGGGATGATCTCTTCTCTTTCCAGATAAAAAATCTGGCGGATAAAAGGGTAAAAGAGATCATCTCCAACCAGGTTCCGTTGATCAATGGGAATGCATCTCTTATGGAGATAGCGGATTTCATGTACAACCGCCGGCTCCCCAGAATAATTGTGATGATGGATCACAAGGCGGTGGGGGTGATCAGAGAGCAGGACCTCCTATTTGAAATGGCCCGACTCGTCCTTTAAAATCATCTCTCCAGTATTCTCTGACGAACTCACTCTTTGGTTCCGATGCGGATACCGTACTTTTCCAGCTTGGCATGGAAAGTTGGCCGGGACATCCCCAGCAATTTGGCGGCCCGGGACCGATTACCCTGGGTTGCATCCAGGGCTTCACTTATGAGCAGAGCCGCCACATGGTCCAGACAGACATCAAAAACCCGGGGGCTCTCCTCGGATTTCAAACAGACACGGACCCATGAACGTAAAGCGTCGTCCAACTCACCATCCCGGCCCTTTACCGAAGCGGTCTTATCTTCTCCGGCAATTTCAAGTTCAGCCGCCTGAATCGGGGCTCCCCGGTTGAAAATCAGAGCCTTTCGTATCACATTTGAGAGCTCCCGGATATTGCCGGGCCAGCTGTATTGTTCTATGGGGACCAGGGCTTCAGGGGTGATGCCGGGATTCTTCATATCCATCTCATTGGAAAGTCGATCCATAAGATAGTTGGAGAGGCGGATAACATCTCCTTTGCGCTCCCGCAGGGGAGGTAAATTGATGGTGACCACCTGGAGACGATAATAGAGATCCTCCCTGAACAACCCATCTTTCACGGCCTTTTCCAGATCCCGGTTGGTTGCTGCTATGATCCGGACATTAACGGCAATGGACTCGTTCCCCCCCAGCCGTTCAATGCTGTTCTCCTGGAGCAGCCGAAGAAACTTAGCCTGGATACCCATGGGGATGTCACCGATTTCGTCCAGAAACACGGTCCCGCCCCTGGCCTGCTCGATCTTACCCACACGACGGTGGGTTGCCCCGGTAAAGGTCCCCTTTTCATAACCGAAGAGCTCGCTCTCCAGCAGGGTTTCCGGGATGGCCACACAATTGATCACCACAAAGGGCTTCTCCCTCCTTGAGCAGTGGTTGTAAACAGCCCGGGCAACCAGCTCCTTGCCCGTCCCCGACTCCCCCCGGATCAGCACGGTGGCATCTGTTGAAGATACCCGGCCGATGGCCTTATACACCTCCAGCATCTGGGGGCTGTTTCCCACCAAAGCCTCTTTGCCAGCCAGTTTCTGATCCTCCGGGTTGACATCCACGGACGAGGACATGCATCTTCCCGCTTCCAGGCCCCGCTGGATCAGACTCAGCATCTCTGGAATTTCAAAGGGTTTATAGATATAGTCATAGGCCCCCTGCTGAATGGCGCCTATGGCTGTTTCAGTGGTGCCGAAGGCTGTGATGATAATAATCGGCAGTTTGGGCATGGCTTTGTGAACCGCCTCAAAAACCTCCATTCCGCTCATGTCCGGAAGGCGGATATCCAGAATCATCAAATCCGGGGCAATGCTTCCGGCCATGGAAATCCCCTCCCGACCGGTATATGCAGATGCTGTTTCATACCCCTCCTGATTCAAAATCTTGATAAAACTTATAGCCAGTTGCTGATCATCATCAACTATCAAAATCAAAGCCATCGGCTTCTCCCTCCACTGGAAGTTTAATCACAAATTCCGCTCCCCCTTCATTTCCGGAAGCGATAATAAAAAGACCCCGGTGTTCCCGGACAATCCTGTCTACAATGCTGAGCCCCAGACCGGACCCCTTATCCTTAGTGGTAAAAAAGGGAAGGAGTATCCGATCCATAATGTCAGTGGGGACTCCCGGACCGCTGTCCTTAACATGGATCTCCACCATCCGCCCCCGTTCAGGATGGACGGTAAGGGCCTGGGTAATCCAGATCCGTCCCCCATGGCCCATGGCTTCACAGGCGTTCATGATAAGGTTGACCAGCCCCTCCTTAATGCGATCCCTGTCCACCTCGATGTCAGGAAGCAGGAGACGGTCTTCGTATATTATTTCCACCCCATACTCTTTGATCCTGTACTCAAGAAGGACCAGAATGGATTCAATTATCTCGGACATCCGGCACTTTTGTATCTTCATCTTGGGAGGCCTTGAAAATTCAAGGAAATTCTGCACAATCCGGTCAATGCGCCCTATCTCCCCGGACATCACCATCAGGTCTTCGTTCTGGATTTCAGAGAGCTCCATGGAACGTCCCAGGGAGAACATGCGCATCTTGATGGATGTAACGGGATTGCGTATGGTGTGGGCCATACCGGCGGCCATCTCTCCCACCATGGCCATCTTTTCCGCCTGAACAAGATTCTCCCTGCTCTTAATCAGGGCATCATGGGTATCGTCAAAATCCTTAAACATGCCCTTCAGTGAGTAGCCCAGGGAGATAACTTCATCCCTGGAGCTCTCCTGTGGAGAACTGCCCGCATCCATGGCAAGATTCCTTATGGGTTCCAGAATACGCCGATAAAGCAAAAAAAGGCTCACTCCCCAGCATATCGCATATAAAAACATGCCCCCCGCAGTAGCCGCCTGAAGCAGGAAGGTATGCCTGCGGCTTTCAACCTGAGTCCTGGAAATCAAAGCCCATTGATCCATGCTAAACTGCCGGCACCTGTTGAGGATACTGAAAAAAACGCTCCGCTGTTTCTCATGCATCTTGGATATCTTTTTTTTGGCGTCATCCTTTTGGAAATACTTGACAATTGCTTCATCCTTGCTCTTGATATAGACGGCGTATTCAGAGGCAATGGCATCAATGGTTGCTTGCTGTCTGGAAGTAAGGGCCAGGGATGATGCGCGCTGTATGGATTGACGGAAAACCTCCCGATACTTCCCAAGGGACTGAAGCCACCCCACATCCCCATCCACAAAGAAATAGGTCAAAAAACCCTTTTGATTGGCCATGGCCAGTTCCATATCCTGGGCGGCCTTGTAAATAACCATCTCCTTCTGCACCATGGTGATCATGGTGCGGTCCATATGGAAGGTGTACCAGAGCGTTAAAAGACCTCCGACCAGACTGATCATGGCCATGACCAAAAAAACAAAAAAAATCCTACTCCTTAGACTAATGGTTTTAAACATGGCACATCCTCTTCGGAAATTTCCAGGGCAACAAAACTGCCCAACACAAAAACGCGAAAACAGTAAATAAGAAATGAAAATCAATCAATCAATCATCTGTTTTGTCGGCCAAAAATCTAAATTTGTCAACGAGGATCTACTCAAAAAAACAAAAATCTCACCTCCCTGGCGGGTATCAATGTCCCGGTCTGCGGAGGTGCTGCCTGATGGGAAAGCTGGACTCCGCCGTATTAACAATATCCGGTACGGACCATCAACCCTGTAAATCCGGTCCGGAACATTTGAATTGTCGCCGTCAATCTCAATAGCTTGAATTGAATAAACAAAGATGTTATCTCACACTAAATCTAATGGAAATGATCCCGTAGGGACCATACTGATAACCTTGAACCCCATGACCGATATAACCGGCATGGCCGGAGCATGGTCATTGTTCTCCGATCACAACGAATTTTGAAACTCCGATGATTACAAGGTCTTGGTCGGAGTTTTATAAAAAAATGAACACCGGATGGTTCATTTGGAGATAACACCTAAAAATTGCAAGCGTCATTTGGTCGGATATGCAAGGCGCCGGACATGCAGCTGTAGTCGTCTACCGCAAATGTCCGGGAACGCGGCAGATCCGGCCAAAGGCACATATTACATAAATTGAAAAAGGATGGACTATGAAAGAGCTCGAAAAATTATTTGACCGGATCATACAGAGAGCCAATATCAATCTGATGTCAATCCCTATGTCAAGGATCTGATTCCCTATGGGCAGATGGTTAAATTCTATGCTTTTTACGGCATTACCCCCCACCACCCCCTCAATTTCCAGTTTCGGAACTCCAATTTGGCCGGAAGTTATTTTCTGGGCCAGTGCAGGGTGACCAACTCCCTGCTCTACAAAAGCGATATCCGGGGTGATGAACTCAAAAAGGCCAACGACATCTTCAGATACCAGGATTATGAAATTCCGGTGAGCAAAGATGAAGAGATCGAGATTGAGGACAGCCTTCTGATTAAAACCCTGGTTCATAATTTTTCCCATGATCCGGAAACCCTGGAACGCTTTTTCATTAAGGACACCATCTCCACCAACTATGCCAACATCCACGGTGCGCCGTCCGACGGCTGTTTTTTAGGACCATTCTCCACCGTGGATCTCACCACCATGAGGGACTGCGTCATTGGTAACTTCTCCTATGTTCAGGCCGGTGAAATCAACCACCTCAACATCTCTCCGGGCACGGTCTGGGTACGCAACCCCGGGGCGTTCAACTTCTTTTACCGCCACCCAACAGAAAAACTCAATGAATATATATATTTCGCCCCGGGAATCCAATGTTCTGGTATGCCAGCGCGCCTTTCTCCAGAACGCCTGGCTGGGCAAAGGAGCCAACGTTCAGGAGAACTGCTACATCATTAACTCCAGGCTGGAGGGGTATGATGTCACAGCCCACGGTGTCAAAATCATAGAATCGGACATAGACACCAATGTTTTTGTGGGATTCAACAGCTTCCTCAGGGGCCGGCCGGACAAACGGCTGACCATTGGAAAGGATTCCATCATAATGCCCCACACCATCATAGATGCCCGGGAAGAACCCCTGTCCATCCCTGCAGGCCACCTTGTATGGGGCATGATCACCAGTCAGGAGGAGCTGAAACAAAACTGCATCTCCATTGAAGATCTCTCCAAAATCAGCACAAACCTCACCATGGGAGAGATGTGCTTTGAAGGCAGCGGAGCCGCTTTTGTATCAGCTTTTCAGGAACGTATCCACCATATTCTGGAAGCTAACGGCGCTTTTTTCAACGGCAGTGAAAAAAAGGGACATGCCCAGAAGAATCAGTATATCTCCTTCAACACCATCCAGCCCTATCCCGAAGGTGTAAAAAAAGGGCTCTATCCAACCATCAGCATCCGTCCATAGAGAATAAGAACTGATTATAACGGATTTCGGGGAGGACTTCTGTATCCTCTTAAAAAAATTGAAAATCAAAAGGTTTTTCAACCAATTTTAATGATACCGAAATCCGTTTAATCTTTCAGCCGGGCTTTGCAGTTCATTCTACTTTTGGACGATCCTGGAATTCGAAGGTGCAAAATTGTTAACAAGAGCCCATGCGCATATCCCAAGCTCTGCTGACTCAATGTTACCGTGAAAATATTGAATATTGAATAAATACCGATCCATCCTCAGCATGAGCCTATCAATCATATTGCTTGTTCTGTGAGAACCAGCTAAATCGTATGGCGTTGTAAACTTCTTAAGATTATTGCGTATTTCTTTGATCCTATCCAGCATAAATGTTGGGATTTTAGATTTTGTTCCCCATTCACATAGTCGCCTTATTCTCTGGGGAAACGCCCCTTTACTCTTGGCTTTGTAGCATTTCCATAGTTGAGATGCGACCTGCTCAAACACCTCTTTGTATTTTTTACGTGATCGATCCCTAAAAGGCAGTCGTTACCTACGGTACAAGGTATGTAAGCTTTTTCACCTTTGATTTTTGGTAAGCGTTCACAGGGTACTGCACCTGCTGCGTTGGCGGGCATTTGAAGTACATGAGTACGTCTGCATGCCCGCCGCCTTGCATCTGCAGCACCCTGTGTGAACGGTTACGATTTTTGTATATTTTTCATCTGCCGTCAAATTCATCTGGTAACCATGCTGAATCCCATATGGGAAAAGTTCTGGATGCCGATCTATAAAGGAATTCAATACAGATCTAACATAACACGTATCATGAATGTTAAGTTCATATTTAGCTTGAATAAAATCCACTACGATTGTACGGTTTATTCGGGGAGTTGACTTTGATTCTGACTGTTGCATGCGCCCTCCTTTTGTAGGTTAAA
>NBML01000011.1 GCA_002085465.1 Desulfobacteraceae bacterium 4572_89
TATGCTTTTTTCATAAAACTCACGGCCATGGCATTGGCATTGGTATTGGTATTGGTATTGGTATTGGTATTGGCAGGCTACCAAAGAAAATATTTTGATTCATATTTTTTTTCAAACAAAGTTTTTATCCAATATTTCCGTGAAAAAAATATCAAAGGTTTTGAAAAAATAAAATCCGGCAGGATATGATACCTTCCATAGCCCAGAAGATCATAATGTTTGCAGAGTTTTTCCAAAAGGCCCAGATCCTTGGCCGCCACCTTGATTGCATCCCTCTGACACCGGGAACAGACAAAGAGATTAACAATTCTTTTCTTAAACCCATTTTCATGGAATAAATCTTTGGCCTTTTTATAGTTTTGATACCGGCTAATGGCATCCAGTTCAGCAAACAAGACAAGCACAAATCCATAACATGCTATAAATCCATGGAACATAAAAAAGAAATCCTTTTCCTGCCCCAAAGCTGATAAGACCAGACTGCCAAACCAGAAACACAGGGAAATACCTCCCATGGCTGTCAAATGAAGCAAAACACCAACCCTGACAAACCGAATCACTCGATTATAAAAAACCCAAAACATATTAATATTTGCTGTTGTTGATAATTCCAAGACCATTCCCATATAAATAATTTCAAACCAATCCTTATACTGAAATACCAAAAAATATCAAGTATGTTAAATTGGGAATTATGATTTTCAGCATACTAAAATCAAAAATTAGGGCCGTCAAAGGATTGACATCCCCTGTATGTTTTTTTGCAAAGTCTCCATACACTATTTCCGGAAACTCTTGATCCCAGAGGCCTTCTGGCGATCCTTCTTTTTTTTGGCATAAAATATGCTTCAATATACTTAAATTAAATCAAGAAAAATCAGTAAACCAGGAGGTTTTCGTGGAAATTCAACCAGCAGGCAAAAATATGGCCGCATCCAAAAATTTATCAAACGCTTCTGCCACTACTGAGATAAAGAATTTTGAAAAAATGCTTTTGGCCAGCATTCCAGACCCTGGGAAGGAAGACCTTTCCAAACCGGTTTTGCTGGGTACCATTACCAAAGATATGTCTACGGTTTCTGAGCTTTTATACAACAGCCCCCTGAAAAAGGACTGCTGGAATATCATCCATGATAAAATAAATTCAAATAAAGCCTTTAACCGCATAAGGCCGGGAACAGAGATTCATTATGACCCACAGACCAAGGAGTTATTGTGGGGCGACAGCCTTAAAAAATCCCTTTCCGACAAACTGCCGGAGATAAAAGTTGTTGGCCAGGGAGAAAATATAGCTGACCAGGGAAATGAAATCTTATCAAAAGCTGTCACCAGGTTCATTGGCCGGGATTATGAAGAAATGGACTGTTATGAATTGTTGGTAGGCGGCCTTACCGACCTGGGAGTCAAATACCAGGGCAAAAACGGTCTAGGCCGTCATTTGATGAACCAGGCAATTTCAAAGGGCTTGCCCCGCTATCATTATATGAACGGTGAGGGGCTGGTGTCTGAATCAGGGGTCGATGTATTCAAGAAAACCATCTTCAAGGTAAAAAATGCCCAGAAGCAGGCTGAAAATGTAATGGATGAAATGAAAAGAAAGCTGAAAGAAGGCCAGGTTCTTTCCTTTTCCATGAGAAACCGGGGTCACACCGGGATTATTTCCAAGAAACAGGGGCAGTGGACCTTTATTAATTCAGGGAAAATGGACAATAATATCACGGGTGAAAACGGGATAAAAGCAGTTGGTGAAGAGGGGCTGAAAGAGGAATTGGAAAACTGGTTCCAGCTGGCAATGGAAGAAAGCCAGGGCCTTAAAATCACCCTGGGAACCCTTGACCTGAACCGTCTTTCCATGTTCTTCCCCAGAAGTATCAGCCAAAAGGTATAGACCTGCAACCTTATGTAAATCAGGAACTTCTATCTTTTTTGGGAGTGGTAAAGACGCAGCCCAGTCCCTGTTTCACTGTCAAATCAAGGCATTTGTTACAGGAAATGCACAGGGCAGGAGAAAGATCTCCATTCAGCCACCTGTTGGCCAGATCCGGTTCCCTTATAAAGGGGCGGCTCATGGAAACAGCATCTATTTTCTCCAGGGCTTTTGATATTTTCAAGGGATCACGCCACCCCTCGACAGATATAACAGGACAGTTTACCTTTTCCTTGATCTCCAGGGCATATTTCAACAAAGAACCTTCACTGAACGGAGCGGGTCTGATGTGATCCCAGCCCCTTTTTTTTGCACCCTCTGGTGTACCGGCACTGACCTCAATGGCTGAAATCCCCATGGCATCCAGTTCCGAGGCAACAAGGGCAGCTTCATCTGGCTCAACTCCTCCCGGAAATCCATCATAGCTGCTCATTTTGATGAATATGGGAAAATCCCTTCCCACGGTCCCCTGGATGGCTTCATACACCTGATACAATAAGAGGGCACGGTTTTTAAGGGGACCCCCGTATTCATCCTTGCGCAGATTACGTGATTGGCTTAAAAACTGATTGATAAGATAACCATGGGCAGCATGGATCTGGACAGCCTGAAACCCGGCTTTTTTAACTCGTGCTACAGCCTTTGCATAGTCATCCACAATCCCCAGGATATGATCTCTGGTCAACTCCAGAACTGGATGGCCAATTACAGGATCAATCATGGCTGAAGGTCCGAAAAGAGCTTGTTTTTCCTCCAGGATTTCAGGGTTGATGGTGGAACCGCAATACAATAACTGGGCAGCCAGAATACCACCAGCCTTTTGCACCTCTTCACACAACCGGCTTAAAGGCTTGATCAACCGATCATTGTCCATTCCAGTACCATTCCTGCCCCACCGGCCTTCCCGGCTTATATAGGCTGTTCCCGCTATTATCAGACCCGCGCCTCCCCTGGCAAGTTCAACAAGTGCATTGGTCAGTCCCTGGGTGGGAGCCCCGTCTTCATCAGCCAATGCCTCATCAGTGGCACTGCGCACCAGTCTGTTCTTAATCTCAAGCTTTCCCATTTTCCAGGGCCGGCCCATTATGTTCATTTTATTTTTTCCAGTATTTTATCATATTGTTTTGCCATTACTTCCCAGGAAAACCGGCCTGCATAACCTGATAATTCCTGGCACAAAGAAAAAAATCTGTCTGGATCTTTTAATATGGTTTCCAGTTTTTTCTGTAAATCTGCCATGGTCTTGTAAATAATTTCACCATGAAATTTTTCCGGCATGATTTCAGGATAGGAAAGTCTTTTGGGCAGCAGGGGAAAGCAGCCCTGGCGAACTGCCTCCACAATGGATATGCCAAAATTTTCCTGGATGGAAGTGCTCACCACCACACTGCCTTTGGCAAGCCAGGATTTATATTCCCGGGGGGATTCAATATAGCCTGATACCAGGATCTCTTTGCTGAAATATTCCAGGGCCTTTGTAAAGACTTTGGGAATAAGATCCAATTGTTCACCCATAAGGGCCAGATAGAAACCAATTCCCTTTTTTTTCAAATCCTTTAGAACTTTAAAAAATTCTTCTGGATTTTTGTCATAATCCCACCTGTGATTCCAGATGATCAGGGGCAGGTCCAATGTTCTTTTTTCAATGGCAAAAGGCATGGCATTAAACCTGCAACCAGGATAAAGAACCCGGGTTTTCTTCTCCAGGCTGTCCATGATCCAGTCTGGTTTAAAATCCGGCATCTGTCTGATCTGATGCTTTGCCGCCCTGAGAAAAGCCCTGCAATGATAATTTGAATTAAAAAAAACCGCCTCTGTAGCAAGGGCAGAAAAGATATTGGTAAATCCAAGGCTGAAATCCTTTTTACCATGGGGCCCCAGGGGATAGGAAAGCTGATTTTCATGGAAATACATGACAATGGGAGGAAGATCCCCGGGGGCCAGGGCTATGAAATCCGATAAATCCATCATATCCGTTGTAAAGATCAGATCATATCGGGACAAATCTTTGATCTTTTGGATAAAATAAAGAGCAGCCCCCTGCATCCTCCATTTCCAATACCGGGCCGGCAGGGTAACAAGATCCACATCATGGGATGAATGCTGGGAAAATCCCAGGGCAAAATCCCTGTGGGATCCCCCGAAAAATGGTTCAAGAAATAAAATTTTCATCACTATCCACCCCTTTGCCAAATTCCATGTGTTTATCTTCTTTTCTTTCCAAGGTCAACCCTTCTCGGACTTGAAAAAATTCCTTTGAAACCACTTAATAATTTGTCCGGCAACATATCCGTCACCATGGTGGAAAATTTATTTGCTTTCATAAGAAAGGTTCGATAGAATTATTCATAAAAATTTAAAAAAGGGATGGCCTTTATCAATATGTTTCCCAGGTGTCACCAAATCAAACTGAAAATAACAGCATCCAGAATAAAACTGAGTGTCATATCTTTTATAATATTGGTTATCATTGCAGTTGTCACATGCATACCTGGATTTGCCTATACCTCTGAAAAAACAAATATCCTGATTGTATTTTCCTGGCATAAAAACATGCCACATTAACCCTGAAATATTTTCATAAAGGACCCCATGTACAATTCCGGCCTTACACACTACCCTGCCCATAGTTTTAAAGATAAAAACATTTCCATAGAAATAAACTGCAAGGGCGCCAGAGAATATACCAAAATGAGCTTTCCAGTCAAATACGGGATGTTTTCCCGCCTGGAAACCCATGATGAAATATTTGAATTTAACCTGAACCATGAACTCAAACATGTAAAGTCCAAGACAAAGGCATGGCTCCACCCTTCAGAATGGCTTAAGAGGACCATGGGAAATGACTGGGTCTATTATTCATCTGGAGGATATGCAGGGGTTTATGAATCCATTGGTGAATATTACCTGCCCAACCTCATGTACCAGACAAATTCCCTTTTAGGGGGCAAGCCCTTTGAGGAAAGAGAAGTGGATAGGCTTTCAAATACCTGGCAGAAAATTTTATCGAAAATTCATGGGGATGGAAAAAAAATGCCTGAAATGGTTTCCCAATGGATTGACAGGGTAAAACAGGTCAATCCAAAAGATCTGGAGCTAAAAGCAGAAAAACTCTTTGATATCTCCGGGGCCAGGACAACTGTCATGCCTCCTGATGCCCGGCATTCCGACTATGATATCATTCCCATTACCATTGCCGACGGCTGTTTGTACAAATGCAAATTCTGTAAAATAAAAAACAAAAAAGTCTTTAATCCCAGATCAAAGCAGGATATAGACAACCAGATAATCTCCCTCAAAGCTTTGTATGCCAATGATATTATCAATTACAATGCAATCTTTTTAGGAGAGCACGATGCCCTGAACGCCCCCATGGATTTGATCCTTTATGCTGCCCAGGCTGCATATGATGAATTTGAATTTAAAAAAGGGTATATGAAAAAACCCATGCTGTATATGTTTGGCAGTGTGGATGCTTTACTTGGGGCTGATCCCAGGCTTTTTGACCGGCTCAATTCACTGCCTTTTCATACCTGCATAAACATTGGCCTTGAATCGGCTGATGATCAGACATTGTCACTGATAGGCAAGCCCATAACTGCCAAAAACGTCAATCAGTCCTTTTCCTTGATCCAGGCCATAAACCAAAAGTTTCATCGGATTGAAATGACCTGTAATTTTGTCATGGACAGGGATCTGCCCGACTCCCACTATCCATCCATGCTGGAGCTTGTAAGGGGATCAATAAATCATACCCGGCCCAAAGGCAGCGTATATCTGTCCCCGCTCCAGTTTGGCCAGCCCTCAAGGGAGATTCTCTTTGATTTTTATCATCTCAAGACCCAGAGCAGGCTTCCCATGTTTCTATATATCATCCAGAGACTTTGATCCCTTGATTTTTTCCTGGAGTTAATGGTAAATATCGGTCATGGAAACAGCCTCATTAATATCCCTCCATGGAGGACATTCAGGCCAGTTTTGCTGCCATGCCAGAGATACCTTGGAAGATATTATTCAAGCGTATATTGAAAAGGGATTCCGGACTGCGGGCATCACAGAACACATACCGCCTGTGGATGACAAATTTCTCTATCCCGATGAGATTAAACTTGGACTCACTGCCCAGGATCTTTTCCAGCGATTTACCCTTTATTTTAAAGAACTGAAAAGGTTAAAAGCCCTTTACCAGAAAGATATTATTATTTATATGGGCATGGAAACAGAAACCTGTTCCGGGTATATCCCCCATGTAAAAAATTTGATTAAAAAATTTAAACCGGATTATATAGTTGGTTCAGTCCACCATGTGAATGATATCTGTTTTGACTATTCCAGAAAAGAATATGAAAAGGCCATACAGAAATGCGGTTCCCTTGAAAAACTTTATCTGCAATATTTTGACCTTCAATATGACATGATAAAAACATTGCGCCCCTTTGTAGTGGGTCATTTTGACCTGATCCGTATCCATGATGAAGACTATGAAAAACGTCTTTTTAACCGGAAAATCCTTGGAAAAATCCAGCGGAACCTATTATTGATCAAAAACCTGGGCATGGTCATGGATTTTAACCTGAGGCCCCTGGCCAGGGGGGAAAAAGAACCATATATTACCCAACCACTTCTTAAAACAGTAAAAAAACTTAATATCCCTGTGGTGCCCGGAGATGATTCCCATGGCAGTACCCAAGCAGGCACTCATATACAAAAGGCAATACAGATCCTGGAAGAGCTAGGATTTAATACCCATTGGCCTGTTCCAAAACTTTTACCTTTTGTTTAGTCGAACGATCAGGGTTTAAATTATGGTACTTTTAAATAAAATTTACCGATTCAGGTTTACAATCAGGGCCTGATAATACGAATTAAGGATAGTAAATGAAAGCCATTGTCCAGAGGGTTAAAAATGCCCATGTAACAGTTAATAACAATATCATCTCCTCCATAGGAAACGGCATTATGGTATTTTTAGGTGTCCAGGAAGGGGATATTGAAAAAGATGCTGATTTTCTGGTGGATAAAATCATTCATTTAAGGATTTTTGAAGACAGCCAGGCTAAGATGAACCTTTCCCTGAAAGATGTAAAAGGGGAACTTCTGGTGGTCTCCCAGTTCACCCTCCTGGGAGACTGTAGAAAAGGACGTCGTCCCTCCTTTACAAAGGCGGCTGCACCGGACAGGGCTAATGCATTGTATGAATATTTCATTGCCCGGGCAATGGATTTGGAAGTGATCACAAAATCAGGAAAATTCCAGGCTCTCATGGAGGTCTCCCTGATTAATCATGGCCCGGTTACCCTGGCACTGGACACCAGGGAATCCTGATAAGCTCCCTGGATATTGACCTTTTTATATGAATTTAAAATTGTGGACTAAAAATGAAACCTGAAAACCTATCCATTATCCTGGTTGAACCCCAGGGCCCCATTAATATCGGTTCAATCTGCCGATCCATGATGAACTTTGGTTTTTCCAGTCTTCGCCTGGTAAACCCCTGCAGAGAGTACTTATCCCTTGACGCAAAAAAAATGGCCATGGGAGCTTTTAAGATCCTTGAAAAGGCTGAACTCTTCGACGACCTGGCTTCAGCCCTGCATGACATCCATACAGCCTTTGGCACCACCAGGAGATTTGGGAAATACCGGAAAAACTTTTTAACTCCTTCCACGGCCGGGGAACGGACAAATGAAATGGATGACCAGACCAAGGCAGCCCTGGTAATGGGAACTGAGGATTCAGGACTTTCCACAAAAGACCTGGAGCTTTGCCAGCACTTTATAACCATACCCACCCATGATGACTATCCATCCATGAACCTGAGCCATTCCCTTACTGTCCTGCTCTATGAGATTTCCCTGAAATCAGATGCAGGGGAAAAATTTTACGACCCAGTACCTGAAAAACCAGCCCCTGGAAATGAGATCCAGCACATGTTTGCCCACATGCGCCAAACCCTTCTGGATATTGATTTTCTGGACAGCCAGAACCCGGACCATTTATTAAGAACATTCAGAAGGCTCTTTGGCAGTGCTGGCCTGTCTTCCAGGGATGTCAGGATCATCCAGGGACTCATGAGCCGCATTGACTGGACCGAAGACCAGCGGAGAAAAACAGCCCCAAAAAATTAATTGCCAATAAAAAAAATCCATAGGAAGCAAAATTGGAAGGTGCTTCAATTCACGTCCTCAAACATGCAATAAGACGTTCCGGTGTTTGAAAAAAGCCAAAAATATCCAGGACATCTGTAACCAGAAGATCTGCAGCCCCAAGGGAGGATGTGGCAAGGCCCTCCTTCCCGGATACGGCAATGCCGATTCCGGCCTCTTTGAGCATCATCCTGTCATTGGAACCATTTCCGGCACAAAGGGTCTGGTCTGCTCCAAGATTTCGGATATAGTCACGTTTCCTTTGTGCCTGGTTCTCTTTGGGGATAATTGTCAAGACAGCATCTATATTCTGGAGTTCCTTTTCTACAAATCCAAAGGTGTCTGCCGTAATTACATGAAATTTAACCTGTCTGGAATACTTCTTTATTCCCTCTTTCACACCTTTGATCAATTTCCCGTCAAGGGCAATGGTCCCATTATAATCCAAAACCACATGTTTGATATTAATTTTTCCGAATCCCGGTATGTTCATAGGAATCATAATTTTCTCCTTTTACCCTTGATGATCATTTTTTTATTTTTGTTCCAATCTTCGGTCGGATAATACCAGTTTATTGTCAGCAATACGATCTACCTGGTCTATATGGTGGGATACCAGGATGATGGTACATTTTTTTTTCAATTGTACGAGCAGGTCTTCGATCACCCGGGCAGATGTTTCATCCAGGGAGGAAGTAGGTTCATCTAAGAGCAGAACCTGGGGTTCGAGAACCAGAGCCCTTGCAATGCAAAGCCGCTGCTGCTGTCCCCCGGAAAGAAGGCCGGCATCTGAGGAAAGCCTATCTTTTACCTCATCCCAGAGGAAAGATTCTGTAAGGGCCTGCTCAATTTTTTGTGCGATTATGGTTTTATTTTTTTCTCCCCTCAATTTTAAAGGGAACTCAATATTTTTATAAATACTCATGGGCAGGGGATTGGGAACCTGGAACACCATCCCCACCCTTTGCCGAAGCTCTGTTACGGAATAATTCTTATGGTAGATATCTTCAAAACCGTTACCAAAATCCATGAGAATGGTGCCTTTGACTTTGGCATCTTCAATGCTTTCCCACAGACGGTTCAGAGCCATGAGAAAGGATGATTTCCCCTGGCCCGACGGTCCTGAAATGGAGGTGATGGATTTTTTTTCAAATTCAATACAGATATTTTCAAAAATTTGTTGATTTTTATAATAAAATCCCAGTTTTTTAATTTGAATTTTTATCTGTTTTTTTCCCATTATCAATCAGTAACTGAACCTTGTCTTTGCTGTCAGCCATTCCTTAACCCAATGGGATATACCAAAAAGCACGGCACAAATCAGTAATAAAATTATGGCTGCACCATACCCTTTCATAAGTTCAAATTGATCAGAATACTCTGAAGCAATATAATAAATATAAAAAGGCAGGGCTTCAAAACCTGAAAAAATTGATTTTGGAATGCCTGCTACAGCGACAACCCCTGTCAGCATGATAACCGCTGTATCCTCAGCACACCTGCCAATGGCAAGGACAATGCCACTGGTAATGTCAGAGATTGAAGCCGGAAGAAGAACCAGAAAAATATTTTCAAGTTTTGTTGCGCCCAGGCTGGGGGCTGTCAGTCTAAGAAGCAGGGGAAGGCTTTCAAGGGCAACCTGGGTAGTTTTAATGATATAAGGCAGCACTAGAAAGGCCAGTGACAGGGCGGAAATCAACAGGCAGGGGAATATTTGGCTGTTAAAGGAGTGATGCAGCAAAACAGTGATGGAAAACCCGAAAAGTCCAATAACAATAGAGGGTACCCCGGCAAGGATATCAAAGCACAGACTAAAGATTTTTTTTATTGAGTCTGGTGCATATTCAGCCAGAAAAATTCCCGAAGCAAGGCCCAAAGGAAGGGCAAAACCAATGGAGAGCAAAATAAGAAAAAAGGTTCCGACCATGGCCGGGAAAAGGCCGCCAAAGACCTGCTGTTTAAATAGCAGGGCCTCCAGGGGGCTGGTATTGGCAAAGATCAGTTCCAGGCTGATGGCCTTGTACCCTTTTAAAATTAAAAATCCGATAATCAAAATCATGCTTCCCACAAGCAAAATAGCGCAACACCATGCAAAAAAACCCAGCAGCATATCCCAGACATTTTTTCCCATCAGTTTTGTTTCCCGGCTGAAAACCTTGCCAGAAAAATGCCAAAGCTTGTCATTAAATACAGGATACCACCGCACACAAATATGGTTTTAAATTCAATGCTGTCAAAATCAGCCGCAATAATCATGGCAATATGGGCTGTCAAAGTCCTGGCAGAATCCAATGGGGATGTCGGCAGCACAACTGAGTTACCGCTGATCATGAGAGCGATGAGGGTGTCTCCCATAGCTCTTCCAAATGCCAATATAATACCGGTCAAAATTCCCGGCCAGGCCTGGGGTAATAGAAGGTAGATCAATTTTTGAAATTGGGTTCCTCCCAGGGCATCCACTGCATTCAGATAGGTTTTGGGAACCCTGGCAAAACTTTGGGAAAAGAACAGAATCATTGTGGGGGAGATTACAAGTCCCAGCATAAGAGAAGCCGACAGAATACACATGCCAGAGCCATGGGAAACAAATCCTCTCACTTGGGGAACCAGTAAAAAAACCCCGACAAACCCGTAAATAACAGTAGGGACAGCGGTCATGAGCTTGACAAATTTTTTCAAAAATCTGCCGGGTTTGTCCGGGCGGATGATTTCAATAAAAATGGAACAGCCAAGGCTTACAGGGAAGCTGACAACCAGACTCAAAAGGGCGATGCAAAGGGTTCCCACAATCATGGGCAGTATACCGAAAAGCCCGTGGTCAGGAGACCATGGACCCGTCAGGACTTCCAGAATCATATCATTTTTTATGATTGGCAGGCTCAAAATCACCATAAAACCCAAAACAGCCAAGGTGACCCCGGCACTTAAAGCCGTGGCACCCCAAAAAATAATTCCTGCGATATGCTCCCTGTGCTGCATCAGTCGACCGGGATAAACCCTTTTTCAGCTGCAATCCCCTGACCGGCAGGACTTAAAAGGTAATCAATGAATTTTTTCGCCAGGCCTGAGGCATCCCCCCTGGTATTGCTGTATAGCCCCCTTGCAACCTTGTATTCTCCATTTTTAACCGTATCCAGATCAGGAGCCACATTATCCACTCGAACCGGGCACACGGTCTTGTCAATATACCCCACCGAAACATATCCAATGGCATATGGATCATTGGTAATCGCTGATTTCATGGCACCGTTGGAAACGATAAAATTCGCTTTACCGGAAATAATTCCCTTATTCAAGGCTTTTTTCCAGAACACAGCACGGGTTCCGCTGGATTCATCCCGGGTATAGATATTGATCCCCCTGTCTTCCCCTCCAAGGGCTTTCCAGTTTAAAATAGTTCCTGCAAATATGTCCTGGAGCTGTTTCCCGGACAGCTTCTTTACAGGGTTTCCAGGATTCACAACGGCAGCAACTCCATCAATGGCCCATTTATACATGACAAGGCCATATCTGCTGACTTCCGATTCTGTAGCCTGCCTGCCTGAATTCCCAATGTTTACCAGTCCTTCCCCAACCTGCTTGATCCCGGCACCAGATCCGCCTCCTGCAATGGTAATCTGGATGTCCGGGTTAAAGATCATGATTCTCCTGGCTGCTTCCTTCATCACGGGTATGTGGGCAGTACCCCCTGAAATCCTCAGCACACCTTTTTCCCCTGTAAAAGAATCAAGCTCTGAAGCAGAACAAATCACTGCTGTTATCATAAATATTGCAATCAAAATAACCCATTTTGTTACGGTAATCTTTTTCAATTTTTTTCTCCTTGTAAGCTGTCTCTGCTTTATTTCATCCTGGATTGTACATTTTATATGGCCGTTTATATTTCCAGTATTGGTTTTTACACCAAAGATGATGTTTAAAATGTCGAATCATTTTGCTGGGGTAATAAAACAGGCAGAGGGGATAAATCAAATTGATTGTTCTGATTTAAATCCCAAAAAGTATTGGATATTTCTATAGGGTATGTCTTGCGAATTCGATAAATTTATTGCAGATGGGGGACCGTGCCCTTTTTTTGGACAGGGTCAGATAAAAATAGCGGTCAAGGTTTAGACCCCTTACGGACAATTCTATTAATCTCCCTTTATTGATATCATCCCGGACAGCTATGGTTGAAAGGATGGATATCCCCACATGGTGCAAAATCCCTTGAATGACAGAGACCGTGTTGCCCATGGTCACACAAATGTTCAAATTGTTTGAATGGAACCCGGCTGCTTCCAGGCTTTTACAAATGGACTGCCAGGTTCCTGATCCTTTTTCCCTTGCAATCACTTTTTCTTTAAAAAGCTTTGAGACATCAACAAAAGTTCTTTGGGCCCATTTATGGTCTGGGGGAACGATGAGTTTCATTTCATCGGAAATCAATTTTTCCTGTGTTATCCCTGGGTCATCAATTTTAGCGCCCACAATGCCGATTTCTATTTTTCCTTTTTTGATTTTCCTGATAACCTCAAGGGTATCCCCGGCTGTCAATTCCATGGAAACTCCGGGAAATTTTTCCAAAAAAGGCCCCATTAGTCCGGGCAGGATATATCCGGAAGGAATGGTGCTGCCGCCGATAAAAAGCGTTCCCCTGGTTCTTCCCAAAAAATCATGCAGATCTGATTCAGCCTTGTCCCTTAGGGTCAGGAGCTGTTTGGAATACTGATAAAGGATTTCACCGGCTTTTGTAGGTTCAGTGGTTTTCCCAAGCCTGTCCAAAAGGCGGCAGTGAAAATAATCTTCAAGTTCTTTGACGTGAAGGCTCACTGTGGGCTGGGAAAGGTTAATGGATGACGATGCCTTTGAAAAGCTCTTATTTTCAACGACAGAAACAAAAACATGAAGCTGCCATAAATCCATATCAATCCTTTTCTTTCCAGGCTTTTTTCGCCCCTGTTTTATTAACGGGAGAGAAAAGATTCTCCCCTTGCCAGGATTTCCCCATGATCTTCCGGAGTTGTTGGGTTGTTAAGGAGTTCACAGGTTTTGTCCTTTAAAATTTTATCCGCCTCTGGTTCGCCCTGGGCCCTCCATTTATCAAGGCTCAGAAAAGGCCAGATAGAGCTTGAAAACTGGGAATCTCTGAAATTTTTTGCTGTCAGATCTGACATGAAAAAATTTCCCCCAGGTCCCACTTTGGATATATCTGAAAGCCCTGTGTTTTCATCATCCAGGGAGAAACCTGACACAAAATTCCTTGACTGAAAAATCAAATCATCGGCATAGACCACAAGTTCAGGAGAAAAAACAAGGGAATCAAAACTGCCCCCAACAAAGGGAATCATGCCGGCCCTGCCCAGGCAGCTTGTAAAGTGGTTAATGCAAAGGGTTGTGCCGGCGAGAAGATCCGCACCCCAGCCGTTTCCTGAGCCGGAAGTCCCGCAGTGGGGAATTTTGTAAGATGTCATCATTTCTGCACAGGCCAGATTCAGCAGCAAAGTATTGGGGGAATAAAAACTGCCGGCATTCTTCATGTCAAAGGCAGCAGGAAGACTTCCCAGAATTATAGGGGTGCCCTCTTTTACAAGCTGGCTGTATACCAGTCCTGCCAGCAGTTCTGCCGTTAACAGGGCCAGGGTTCCAGCCGGGGTAATGGGACAGGTGGCTCCGGACATTCCATAGTTGGAAAAAATAAAGGGCAGACCTCTGTTAATGGCTGCATCCATTTTCATTGTGGTTTCAGAATTTAAAACCAAAGGGGTAATGGGATTTACATAGGGAATAATAAAAGGACGATCAGATAAATCCCCATGGATATGCTCACAAAGGTCCAGGGCTGGAGTAAAGGAATCCCAGTCGGAAATAAGCATGACCAGGGGTTTTGTAGTGTTGGCCATCATTTCCAGGACCCCATGTACATCCGCAGTTTCAGGTGGAAGATCCTGGATCACACCCGGGGTTGAAATAAAATCAAAATTACCAAGGTGATGCCCCAGCCCTGTGGCCTCTGCCATGTGATGGCGGTGAAAAGGCTTAATTTTATTGGTAAAGGGGTCCTGATAATGGAGATTGGTTACTCCGATCCCGAAAACTGCTTCCTGGGTTCCATTCCCGGTCAGAGAAAAACATGGGCTGCCCAGGCGGTCATAAATATTGATTTCACATGGAGCTGCTTTGATTGCCCACTGGACAAGATCCCTGGGTATATGTATTTGCTTATCTTTATGGAATCCATCACCCTTATGGTTCTTTCCAAGGGCTTTTTCTAACAGATGTCTGGCATCCTGATCATCAATAGTCACCCCGGTTTTTTCAAGGATCAAAAGAGCATCTTCATGAACTTTTTTTATCTGTTCCCGGGTCATGACCCTTATTTCAGGTTTCAGGTCAAACATTAATTTCCTTTCAAAATTACGGGCTATTTCGTTCACTTTATTTCATCTGCAGGCTAAAGGATATGGGCCAGGAACTGCCTGGTACGCTGGTGTTCAGGGTTATTGAAAATCTTCTCCGGCGGTCCTTCTTCGATCCAGTTGCCCCCATCCATGATAAAGACACGATCTGCCACATCCCGGGCAAAGTGCATTTCATGGGTTACAGCAATAATGGTCATGCCCTCTTTGGCCAGACGTTCCATTACATCCACCACCTCCCCCACAAGTTCAGGGTCCAGTGCCGAGGTGGGCTCATCAAAGAGCATGACCTTGGGCTTCATGGCAAGGCTTCTGGCAATGGCTACCCTCTGCTGCTGCCCGCCTGAGAGGCGTGAAGGGTGTTCGTCACGCTTTTCCGTCAGTCCCACCCAGTCAAGAAGTTCTTCTGCATAGACAATGGCCTGCTTTTTTTTCTGGCCCAGCACTGTTACCGGTCCTTCAATAATGTTTTCCAAAACAGTCATATGGGGAAAAAGATTAAAGGATTGAAAGCACATACCGGTTTTCTTGCGGATATCCAGAATATGATTTTCCCTTGTCTTATCATTTTCACCGGCATTAATTGCAATCCCGTCCACTTCAATGGTTCCGGCCGTGGGTTCTTCCAGAAAATTGATGCAGCGCAGCAAAGTACTTTTCCCTGAACCCGAAGCCCCCAGAATCACAATGGTTTCGCCTTTATTCACTTCAAGATCAATGCCGCAAAGCACATGAAGTGTTCCACCAAATACCTTATGAACATTGGTGATTTTTACCATGGGTGTTGAATTTTTTGTCATGATATCCTCCTGTCGCCCCTGGCCATATGCCGTTCAATCTTCTCCTGGACAAATTGCAGGATCATACACATGATCCAATAAATAAATGCCACCATGATCAGCATTTCAAGGGATTGAAAATGCCTCCTCCCCACCTTTATGGCCCGATAGGAAAGTTCCCACACCCCCATCAGAGAAACCAGGGAGGAATCCTTGATCATGGCAATAAACTCATTGGAGACCGGTGGGATAATCACCCTCAGGGCCTGGGGGAAAATTACTCTTTTCATGGTCTGAGCTTTGGTCATGCCCAGGGCCTTTGCAGCTTCTGTCTGACCGATTTTAATGGACTGAATACCAGCCCGGACGGTTTCTGTCATATAGGCACCATAACACACCCCAAGGGCCAGAATACCCGCTGGAACAGCAGGAAGGGTAAGAAGACGCTGAATTCCCGGAATTCCGTAGGCTTCCAGTGCTTTGCCGATCTGGGGCAGAGCCAAATACCACATATAGACCTGGACTAAAAGAGGGGTTCCCCGGATAAGGGACACATAGGAGGTTGCAATACTGTTGAAGATAGGGTTTGTGGAAAGCCGACCCAGGGCTCCCACCACGGCAAGAATGCAGGCCAGAGATATGGCAAGGAAAGCCACCAGAAAGGTGTATCCGCTGCCGGCAAGAATAAAGGGAAGCCATTTGGCCATGAATTTGAAATCAAGTCCCAAAACTATAAGGGTAGTTACCATAAAAATAATCAAAACAACAAAAGCGATGATCATATTTCGCCTGTACTTTGATTTTTTTTCTTCAATTTGATTGAGAACCTGCTGGGCTTCCAAAGGGATGCCCCCTGCTCCCGGGAGTGTGGTATTGGCAGTCATTCCTATCTCCTTTTGTCTTATAGCTAGGACCTGTTACTGGAAAAAAAGAAGCGGTCTCAAATAGTCCGGACTTACAGGACTGTTAAAACCGCTTCCAGATTCTTATTTTATAACTTTGGGATCAGATTGGTATGATAGAATTTTTCCGACAGCTTGACCAGGGTGCCGTCAGCATACATGGATTTTAAAATCTCATTGAGTTTGTCCACAAGGGTCTGGCTGTTGGCACGACTTTTATCCAGGGCAAAACTAAGGGGTTCGTAATAGGGTGGTTCACCCAGCATTTTTATGGGACATCCACTGCCGCATCCGGATCGAATCGCCTCTGCAAGGGTCTGTTTGGATGTAAATATGGCATCCAGTCTCGCCCCATCACCCAGGGACAGATCTTCGATGTGGTTTGCATCAGTGGGATAAGTCTGCAGCTTGCCTGGTTTCCAGTCCTGATAAACGATTTTAACGTCTTCAATGGAAAGATCTTTCTGAAGATATCTTTCATTGGTTGTTTCACCGGCAATTCCAATTTTTTTGCCTGCAAGATCAGCCAGGGTTTTTATATCTGTATTGTCTTTATGTACTGCAAACTGGGCTGGAGAGCTGTAATAGGGCAGGGTAAATAATAGAGCATTTTTTCTCTCTTTTGTGGGAGTCATGGAGCCTATGGAAAGATCCCATCGTTTCCCCCATTTTCCCGCTGTAATTAGATCCCAGTCCGGTGTAATAAATTTAACCTTTACACCCAGTCTTTTGGCAACTTCCTTTGCAACACTTACATCAAACCCTTCCAACTCACCCTTGTCGTTTAGAAAACTCTGGGGAGCATAATTGGCATCTGTTGATACCACTATGGTCTTGGCTTCATAAATTTCTTCAAGTGCAGATTTTCCAGCCATACTGGTTCCTGCAAAGACAAGCAGCATTGCTGAAATTAGAGCCCAGCCCATAAACAATTTTTTCATAAAAACCTCCTGTTCATATTAATATTAATTTTCCCATAACAAAATGCCACGGGAATATACTTAGTAATTTATTAACAAACATGAATCAACTAACAATTTTTTACTAGCCCCAAAAAAACTATCTAGAACATTTACAGATGTCAAGTATTTTAAATACTGTCCTATACTTCCAATTAAATATCTTTCTGGATAAATTCGTATAATTCGTTTTCCTTTTGGGTAAGTTCTTTTTTTTCATTTTTAATTTTATGGAGAAAATAGTGAAAAAAATCATGGCGCAGGCTGTCCCTTCCTGACAGAACAAATCTCTTATTCAGTCCCCAGTTAATCACTGAACTTTCTTCATCACCTTTAATGAACATTCCGCATAAAATTTCTTCTTTATCCACAACAATATCAAAAAACCTGGTATTTGAATCCTCACAGGGCTCAGGACAGGGGTGAATTATCTGAAACTTGAATTTTCCAGGCCCGGGTTTCATTGAAATATATTTTACCTGCACACCCCGGGATTCCGCCTTCATGAGCTTTGCATCAAGATGCTGCCCCTCCTCAGGAGCCATCCGAATATAGATCTCTTCCTTTGCCTGGTCAATCATCTCTTCTGCCTTGCCCATTGCTGCTCCATAGCCTTTTATGGTCCAGATGACATCTTTTTCAGGCTTTTGTCTGGCCTTTTTTAATTTCTCTTCCAGGGAAGAAAGCATAATTTCAAAATCCTGGCGCAGCCTTCGGATAAATTCCCGGGAAGGAATAGGCGAGTACATTCCCTTGCTGGATTCAATGACAAAACCCTTGGCAATAAGGGTTTCTAAAACATCATATATCCTGGCCCTGGGTATACCGGACTGCCGGCTTAACTGTGATCCGTTAACAGGATGATTTGCTGCCAGGGAAACATAGGCGTTAAGTGCATAGTCAGACAATCCAAGTTTTAATTCTGTGTTTATTTTTACCATGCAAATTTCCTTTGATCCGACTTTTTACTTTTTGCGGGATAGAGTATTTTACCACTTTTTATTGGCTGTTTTTTAAGCTTGACATAGATATAGAGAGTTTGTTAAAAAAAGACAAGAAAAAATGTTACCCGGTTAGTAGTAACATTTATTTTGTACGTAAAATAGTTTGTCCGTAAGAATAAAGGCTGGCAGCTGAAAATCCAAAGCTCCTTTTAAATTTTATAAAACTGGGGACTTGAAATTAGCAGCCACAAATTAATCATGAGGTAAATACCATATGAAACGTAATTTTCATGCGGGAAGACAACTAAGCTCCGGATTGAGTCTCAATATCCTGACAGAGGATGAGCTTGATGAGATTCACTATGGAACCCTTGAAGTCCTCAATGAAACAGGCATTTTTGTGGAAGATGAAGATGCGCTGGATCTTTTTGAGGAAGGGGGAGCTATTGTAAACCGTGACACAAAAATTGTTAAAATTCCACCGGTGATGGTGGAGGATGCCATCAGGTCTGCACCTCCCAAGGTAGTGCTCCACGGCCGTGATCCCAGACACGATATTGTCCTGGAAAACACCCGGGTTTATTTCACCAATTTCAGTGAAGGGGTAATGGTAAATGATCCCTATACCGGAGAAAACAGATCTCCCGTAAAAAAGGATTTGATTGATTCTGCCAAAGTAATTGATGCTCTTCCTGAAATTGATTTTTGCGAAAAAGCCCTTGGAGCCCATGATGTAAACCAGGACACAGTTCCCCTCCACAATGCAGAGGCCTATCTTACCAACACCTCAAAACATTGTGCCTTTGGCCCTGGGAATGGAAAATTCCTGAAAAAAATCATTGAAATGGGTGAGGCCATTGCAGGGGGTGTGGAGAAATTTAAAAACCGCCCCATTGTTTCCTTTACAACCTGCCCGGTAAGTCCTTTGAAGCTGATCTCCGACTGTTGTGAAATCATAATGGAAGCCGCCAGAAACAATGTGGTATGCAACATCCTGTCCATGGCAATGGCAGGGGGCACTTCCCCTGTAACTCTGGCAGGCACCCTTGTTAATCACAATGCCGAAGTCCTTTCCGGAATCACCCTGGCCCAGCTCACCCGGAGGGGAACCCCGGTTATTTACGGCAGTTCAACAACAGCCATGGATCTTAAACTTGCCTCAGCCAGCGTGGGCACCCCGGAGTGTGCTGTAATCAGCGGTGCTGTGGCCCGTCTTGCCCGGTATTATGCTTTGCCCTCCTATGTTGCAGGCGGCTAGGGCGACAGTAAAATATCCGACGTCCAGACTGGCCATGAAAAGACACTTACCGGACTTATTCCCGCATTGGCAGGCGCCAATATGATTTATGGGGCCGGGATGCTTGAAAGCGGCATCACCTTTGATTACGGCCAGCTGGTTTTAGACTGTGAGTTTGCACGTATGATTAAACATACGATTCAGGGTATTCCTGTTAATGATGAATCCCTTGCCATAGATCCTATCAAGGAGATAGGCCCAGGCGGAGATTACCTAATGCACAAACACACATTCAACCATATGAGAAGTCAGTCCAAACCTGAATTGATTGACCGCAAAATGCGGGGAGGCTGGGAAAAGGCAGGTTCAACCAATGCCTATGAAAGGGCTTTGATGAAGGTCAGATATATCCTGGAAACCCATATTCCTGCAAAACTTTCAGACGAGGTGCTGGCAAAAATTCGATCCATTGTTGTAGAAACAGAACAGGAAATGGGTATAAATTAATTTGGAGCAAATAAGTAAAAGGAACTCCCATGGAAAACAATAAAATGGTTTTACCTGAAAAAGCAAATGTTGTCATCATAGGTGGAGGAATTATTGGTTGTTCCATTGCCTACCATCTGGGCCACATGGGCTGCAAAGATGTAGTTGTCCTGGAAAGGGATGAGTTAACTTCCGGAACAACCTGGCATGCCGCAGGTCTCATGGTAACCTTTGGATCAACCTCTGAAACCTCAACCGAGATGCGCAAATATTCCCGTGATCTTTACACCCGACTTGAAGCTGAAACCGGGTTATCAACCGGGTTTAAGCCTGTTGGTTTCATAGAAGCGGCCAGCAATAAAGACCGTTTGGAAGAATACCGCAGGGTTGCTGCATTTAATAGATATTGCGGAATCGATGTACATGAAATCTCCCCTAAAGAGATCAAGGATCTTTTCCCCCTTGCCCGTGTAGATGATCTGCTGGCTGGCTTTTACGTAAAAGAGGACGGCCGGGTTAACCCGGTGGATGTAACCATGGCCCTGGCCAAAGGTGCCAGGAACCAGGGAGTAAAAATATTTGAAAAAACTCCCTCCACTGGAATAATAAAGAAAAATGGTGTTGTTACCGCCGTAAAAACTGCAAATGGTGATATCCAGGCCGATGTGGTTGTCAATTGTGCTGGGATGTGGATCCCAAAAAACATGCCTGTCCTGGAAGACCCTTCCCATTATGGATATTATAGGGAGGAAGTGGGCGGACTCATGGTGGGATTATTTGAGCCTAAATGTGCTCCCTGGAATATCAAGCGTATTCCGGAGAACTTTTCCTTTGGTGAGATTGAACCGGATTGGGACCGTATGGGACCATTTTTGGAAAAAGCCATGTCCAGGGTTCCCATAACAAAGGAAATAGGAATAAAGAAATTTTTCTGTGGCCCTGAAAGTTTCACAGCAGACCTCCAGGCCATTGTTGGTGAAGCACCTGAAGTGAAAAATTATTTTGTAGCTGCGGGATTAAATTCCATAGGCATCATCGTTGGCGGAGGCCTTGGCCGGGCCATGGCCCATTGGATAATGACTGGAGAACCGGATATTGATATCACCGGGTTTAACATTGATCGTCTCCACACCTATCAAAACAACCCGGAATACAGAAAACACAGGACTGTTGAATCCCTTGGCATGGTTTATAAAAGCCATTACCCCTACAAATCCATGCAATCGGCAAGGGGTGCCAAAAAATCAGCATTTTATGACCGCCTCAAGGCAAAGGGTGCGTATTTCAGGGATGTCAGCGGCTGGGAAGGTGCGGACTGGTATGCTCCAGAAGGCCATGAAGCAAAGATTGAAAAAGATTCCTGGGGCAAAGTTGAATGGTTTGATTTCTGGGAAGCTGAACATAAAGCAGCCCGGGAAAATGTTATCCTCATGGATATGTCTTTTATGCCTAAATTTTTTGTCCAGGGCCGTGATGCCGGAAAAGTGCTGAACAGGATTTCAGCCAATGAAGTCTGCGAAAAAACAAACCAGGTTACCTATACACCCTGGCTCAATGAAACAGGAAAAATAGAAACTGATTTAACGGTCGCAAAGCTTGAAGAGGAAAAATACCTGGTGGTTGTTACAGACACCATGCACCGCCATGCAGAAGCCTGGATGAAAAGAAATATTCCAGATGATGCCCATGCCTTTGTCACTGATATGACTTCAGCCTTTGCCCAGTTAAATATCCAAGGCCCAAAATCCCGTGAGCTTCTGCAGTCAATCACCCAGACAGATTTATCAAATGAGGCATTCCCCTATAGACATGCCAAAGAGATTGCCATTGGGTATGCCAAAGCTATATGCATCAGGATCACCTATCTAGGTGAACTTGGATATGAACTCTATATCCCCACAGAACAGGCCACCCACGTGTATGACCATGTTGTTGAGGCAGGAGAAAAATTCAACCTGCGCCATGCAGGACTCAAAGCCCTTGCCAGCCTGAGAATGGAAAAAGGCTATCGTGATTACGGCCATGACATGGACAACACAGATGATCCCTATGAAACAGGATTGGGATTTACCGTTAAACTGGAAAAGCCGGACGGATTTATAGGCAAAGAAGCCTGTGTGAAGAAAAAAGCCCAGGGCCCAATGACAAGGCGCATGGCCCAGGTGATGGTCAAAGACCCGGAACCCTTATTATTTCATGCTGAAATTGTCACCAGAAACGGGAAAAAAGTCGGGTATGTCAGTACAGGCTCTTATGGTTTCACCCTTGGAGGAGCCATAGGGTTATTCATGATTGAGGCGGATGAACCCATTGATGAAAATTATATCAATACCGGGAAGTGGGAAATTGATATTGCAGGAACCATATATCCTGCCCAGGTATCCCTAAAACCCCTTTATGATCCTGAAATGAAAAAGATTAAAGCCTGACAAATAATACCTGACTCTGGCCTGAACTTTTCCCGGGATAAATCCTGGGAAAAAATAGGAAAAAGCATAAACTTTTAAAAAAAAAGAGCGTGGCCGCTAATGTATCCCGCTCTTTTTTTGTGCGCTGCTCATCTTAATGCTCTGGAAGGGACTATTCTGCAAAAAACAATTGACAATTATGTTCTTACTTATCTGGGTTTAACCTCATAGCCTGGTTCTTCAGGCTCATCATCGGTCAATTCTGCTGGGAAACCCGTACCCAGGATCTGGATGCCGCAGTCATCCTCCAGGCGCTTTACAATATTTGTTGAAAATTCCCGTGGTCCATATCGTTTCTGGCCGTCCTTAAATATATCCAGGATCATGGGTGATATTTCCAAAGGAACATTGTGATCATTGGCAAGCTTGTCAAAAAGGCCCACATCTTTCACCACAAGATCCATGGTAAAATTCACATCCCGGCTGCCGTTTAAAATCAGCTGGGATTCAGTTTCATGAACAAATGAGTTTCCCGAAGAGATACGAATGGCTTCATAGGTTGTGTTCATATCCATGCCGGCTTTTTTTGCCACGGCAAATGACTCAGCCAGTGCAGCAAGATGTGCTGAACAAAGAAAGTTGGTCAAAACTTTTAAAAAAGAAGCTGACCCAAGGGGACCAGTATGGAGTATACGCCGCCCCATTTTTGTTAATAAAGGAAGAACCTGGTCAAATGTTTTGCGCTCGCCACCGGCAAAGATGGATATATTGCCTGTTGCAGCACGGTGGCAACCGCCTGAGACAGGGCAGTCCATTGTTTTTGCACCTTTTGCTTCAAGCAGCTTTGCCAGACGGATTATCTCTGACTCATCCGTGGTGCTCATTTCCAGCCAGATTTTCCCTTTGCTAAGACCCTGGATGACACCGTTCGAGCTTTCCATTACCTTGGAGCTTGCAGCAGGTGAAGGCAGGCAGGTAATAATCAGATCGACTTTTTCAGCCATCTCTTTTGGTGAACTTGCAGAACTTGCACCCTGGTCTACAAATGATTTTACCAATGCATGGTCAAGGTCACGCACCATAAGATCATATCCGTTACGCAAAAGGCTGCCAGCCAACTTTCCCCCGACATTCCCAAGACCTATAAAACCAACTTTCATACCTTTACCCCATATAATAATTAAGAAAATATTTGTTTCAATAATTGATCACGGCAGACCAATTATCTTAGAGCTATTGTCTTGTCAATAAAAATTATGGGTAAGCATAATTATTCCAAAAAAAAAGAGCACATCCTGTAAAGGAAGCACTCTTTTTTATCTCCAGAGCCCTGCTTTAATGGGGCTCCATACCATCAATGTTTTCTATTTTTGTTCCACTTTACTTTTCAGTTTGGTTTATTTTCGTTCTACAATCAGGGCCATGCCCTGGCCGCCGCCAATACATAAAGTAACAAGACCGTATCGTAAATCCCTGGCCTTGAGTTCATATAAAAGTTTTGTCAAAATAGCTCCGCCACTTGCAGATACAGGGTGCCCCATGGCAATTGCGCCGCCATTGACATTTACCTTGTCCAGGTCCATGCCCAGTTCGCGTATGCAGGCCAGGGTCTGGGAGGCAAAGGCTTCGTTCAATTCAACCAGGTCCATATCGTCCATGGTCAGGCCTGCTTTTTCCAGGGCCATCTCTGTGGCTGGAATGGGACCAATGCCCATATAGGCTGGATCCACCCCGGCTGATGCATAGGAGACAATGGATACCATGGGCTCAATGCCCAGCTCTTCAGCCTTGTCCTTTGACATGACCACCAGGGCTGATGCCCCGTCATTCATACCGCTGGCATTTCCTGCAGTTACAGATCCGCCCTTTCTGAAAGGTGGTTTCAGTTTCTGAAGACCTTCAATGGTGGTCCCGAACCTGGGGTGCTCATCTGTATCAAATATTTTGGGATCACCTTTTCTCTGGGGGATCTCCACTGGCACGATCTGCTCCTTGAACAGGCCTTCTTTAATGGCCTTCTCAGCCAGATTCTGACTTCTCAGCGCATAGGCATCCTGGTCTTCCCTGGACACATTATATTTTTCTGCCACATTTTCAGCTGTCTCACCCATGGTATTGCCGCTTAAAGGATCAAACAATATAAGCTGATCCTGGAGCTGGCCATGGCCCAGGCGATATCCCCATCTTGCTTTTTTCAGCATAAAGGTTGCATTACTCATGCTTTCCATGCCACCGGCCACAATAACATCTGCATCACCGGATTTTATCACCTGGGCTGCCAGAGTAACAGCCTTGATACTGCCGGCACAAGCCTTGCTGATGGTAAACTGGGGTTTTTCCTGGGGAATACCTGCTTTCACAGCCACGACCCTGGCCGAGTTAATGGGAAGATCCCCTGTTCTGTATCCAGAGGCATAAATCACTTCGTCAATTTGATCCCCTGTGAGCCCTGCCCGTTTTATGACTTCCTTTATGGGAATGGGACCAAAATCAATATCGCTCAATGGGGCAAGAGATCCTCCGAAACGTCCAATCGCCGTTCTACAAGCACTCGCTATAACAACTTCTTTCATCTGTCCTCCTGAAAAACTTGGAAATATACGTTTATATCAATATAGCTTTAATATAGCTGTATTATAAAAGTTGCTCAGTGTCAATATAAAACAGCAATTCAAAACCCTATATTGTAATTCCCTGGCAATCAGTATAAATTTAATTTATTGTAACCATATCAGTCATAATTTTTACGCAGGCATAATGAAAAAAAAAATTATAGCAACAGCCCTGGGAACTATCAGTATTTTTCTTGTCTCTGTCCTGTCATTCTATTTTTATTCAAAAACAGATCATGCAAAAAATCTGATTGTCAATAAAATTAATGTGTTCATCCCTGGAACACTTTCTGCGGATGGCCTGGAGTTCTCATTTATCAATACCCTTGTCAAACTGGAAGGAATCCAGATCCTGGACCAGCAGAATAATAGGTGTTTTACATTCAGCAGCCTTATGATCGACTTTACAATAAGTTCTCTTTTTAAAAAAGTTCTGGAAATAAATTTATTCAGACTGGACAATCCTGAAATCTCCTTGAGAATGCATAAAAACGGCAGAATCAACTTAATGGATGCCCTGATTCAAGATAACAAAAAATCCATTAAAAACAAGGAGGGCAAAAAAGGGCTTCCCATAAACGTAATTGTACGAAAAGCCCAGGTGACTGAAGGAACATTACATTACTCAGATATGCATAACCAGATTGAACTAAAATCAATAGATCTGAAAATTTTGAATGCAAACCTGCAAAATAAACACCTGTCAATGAATGCCCTGTTAAAAAACAGCAAAATAATATTACAAGACAAAGAAATTTTAATTAAAAATTTTAGTCTTTTGGCTGAACTGGAACAAGGATCAAAAATTAATTTTGATTTGGACCTGGACTCAGACCTGGCTATTTTAAAGGCAAAGGGGAGTACCTCCAATATAGCTGAATCCCCTGAAATTGATGTGGATATCGTGGCAACCTCCGGGCTGGAACAATTTAATCTCTTTCTGGAGGACAAGGTAGCCCTTGGTGGTCTTGCCAAGGTCATCATTAAAGGAAAAGGCTCTGTAAACAATCCCAAAGCCACACTCAAGCTTGATGTGGCTGATCTTAAAATAAACAAGAATCAAAAAACAGATAGGATCAAGTTATCAGCAACCCTTGCTGACAGAACTCTTCTCCTGGATAAAGGGATCATCAATATTCTTGGAAACAATATAACATTCAATGGCACGGCTGATCTTAAGGCATTTTTTCCAAAGGGTTTTTTACATCCTCCTGAAAATCCAGATTCCCTTACATATGATTTTTCCTTTGATCAGAAAAATGGAGATTTTAAACATTTCGGGCAGTTTAAAAACCTTGAAAAAAAAATCAAAGAATATTCAGGACAATTCTCATCTTTTGGGAAAATAACGGGCAAGGGCATCAGCCCTGAAACCATGACAGCAAATTATCACTTTAATATTGTTCTGGAAAATTTCAAACAAAACAAGCCTGGAACAGATTTTATGGATGTTACAGCGGACATGAACGGAACCATTGAAAATGGTATCTTTAATCTAACCAGGCTGACCGGAAAAACCGGCAAGTCCTCAATTGATGGCAAGGCACAAATTGATATTTCCAGAAAAAATATTTTTGCAGACCTGTCTTTCAAGTCCCAGGATTTATATCCAACAACCACAGCTCTTGGCATCCCCCCTGTAAAGGGAAGCATTGACAGCAGACTAAACCTTTCCGGTGCCATGGACAATCCTGAAATCAAAGCAAAAATTGCAGGAAAAAATCTCATGGCAAAGGATTTTTCCATCAATGATCTTCAATTTACAGGATCTATAAATCCTTCAGGACATGCAACCATACAGCAATTGAGTATTCAGAACAAGGATCTCGCATTGGAATTAAAAGGATCTGCCCAGGTTTTTGACAAAGCATTTAAATTAAAAGATATTATCCAGGCAGATATCCTGATTTCAGGCCAAAACATCAACCCCCAAAGGTTTCTTGAGTCCTTTGATATAAAAGCAAATCCAGACCTATTCGATTCTTTACTCAATTTTAATCTCGATATGGATGCAGACTACACCATTGGCGCATCCATGGGCAAAAAAAATTTCCTTGAAATTGAAATTCCAATAAAAAATATTGAAGCAGACATTGATCTTGGGAAAAAAGAATTCTCAATGGCAATTGGAAAAATTGCAAGTTTGAACGCTTCACTGGATACAGAAAACAATGGATACAACACCACAATAGAATTCAACCGCAGCGACCTTACCCCTTTGTTTAAATCCCTGGGGATAAATGGTCTCCGGACCGGTATCCACGGACAGATAAATGCCTCGGGAATCATACCAGTGGATTTGTCGGAAAATGTAATCAAAGGACTCAATGCAACTCAGGGCAATATAGCCCTGATCGCTGATATCAATGGCAGTTTTAAAGAGCCGGATTTCAATGCCCTGGTGGATCTTTCCAACATTGCCTATGATGGGACCCGGGCAGGCATAAAATTTTCCAGCTTAAATGGCAATATAATGGTTACGCCTGACAAAATCTCCATTAATGCCCAGATTGATATAAACCTTCAACATGATCCAATGGAATCTCAAAAAACAGGGAAGCTGCCCGTACAGGAGATACCCATAAAAAATATTATAGCGGATCTTAATCTGAATGATCCGGGCATTTCAGTTCTTATGGATAAAACAATAGACCTGAAAGCATCTTTTGACCTTGAAAATTCTGATTACGACCTGGGAATTAACTTCCATAAAACCCCATTGGAGCCTCTATTCAAAAATCTGGGCTTTTATAAGGTAAAAGGAGAAATGAACGGGCATCTAACATCAAAGGGAAAAACGAACATTGCTCTGCCAGAGGAAATTATCCATGGACTTAAACAGGCCACAGGAGAATTAAGCTGCAGCGCAGATATCAAGGGAAGTCTTGAAAAACCTGATTTTAATGCCGTTGTCACCTTAACAGATCTTGGATACCCCATTCCCCAGGCCGGGACATCAATCTCAAATCTTAATGGCAGAATAAAGGTTTCAAAGGATATGCTGAAGATTGAAAATATTGCTGCAGATATTGATAGCGGGAGCCTTGGCATTGATGGGGAAATAGGCCTCAGGGACTTTAAGCCGAAAAAAGCAAGCCTAAAGTTTACAGGCAATAATATTGCCCTGGAGCTGCCTGACACGGCTAAGATTGAATTCAATTATGACCTTAACTTTTCAGGGACCCGAGAAAAATCAGATCTTTCAGGGACTTTTATCCTGGATAAAGGAGAGTATTATAAAGATTTCACATTTGATCTTGCTGAAGCCATGGGTGGCAAAAAGAGGGAAACCTCTACTCCAAAAGACAAGAACAATACCCCTGCTCCATTGATTGAAAACACATCTCTCAACATTGATGTGGATTACAAAGATCCATTTATAGTGGACAATAACCTTGCTTTTATTCTAATAGAACCCAATATAAATATCATAGGAACTGCCGCAAATCCAATCATAACCGGAAGAACCAAAATTGTTGAGGGGACGATAATATACCTGAAAAAAGAATTTGAAATTGAAAAAGGGATTATAGATTTTTCAAACCCCTATAAAATTGATCCAGACATTGATCTGGCAGCAAAAATCCAGGTAAGGGACTGGACCATAAACCTTGAAGTTTCAGGTAAAACAGAAAATCTGAAGTTTCGGCTTTTTTCCCAGCCAGAGGAGACCCACAAGGACATTCTGTCCCTTCTCATTGCAGGCAAAACAACAAAAGAGCTGGGTAAAGGCCAGGGAGGCTCCTACACCAGTATCCTGACAGACAAGGCTTCTGATATAATTGGGGAAACCGTTGAAGAGTCAACCCCCCTGGATTCCTTTAAAGTGGGATATGATGATTCAGGATCAGAGGGGGTCAATGTCACCCTGGGCAAAAAATTATCAAAACGACTGGAAGTATTATACTCAATGGAAACCATTGACAAAGAAACCGTCCATAAAAATGCTGCTGAATATAAAATCCTGGAAAATATCATGCTCAAAGCCTTTAATGATTCAAAGGGAGATTTTGGCACGGAAGTTACTTTTAAACTGGAGTTCAGATAATAGATGAATAAAATTATAATTTTCAGTATTGCAATTCTATTTTTTTGCCTTCCTGTGTTTGCAGAAAAAAGTACCGGGGAGACAACCCCTGTTGTTACCAGTGTGAAAATAGAAATCCTGGCCGGAAAACCTGCTCGACGTGAAAAACTAAAAAAAATTGCCTCAAAAATAATCCGTCTCAAGCAAGGGGAACCTTTTTCCACTGATAATCTTTTAGCCTCCATTGAACTGCTCAAACAGACAAATCAGTTCAGTGAAATTCATGTGCCTGATCCGGAAAGAGGTGAGACTTTTTTAAATATTGTTTTCAGACTGACCCCGTCAATTCTCATCCAAGACATAAAAGTGGACGGGGCATTTCCGGTCTTCAAAGATGATGTGATTGATGCCACTGATTATATTGTGGGTAAATCTTTCAACAAAAACAATCTTGAAAAAAACATTCTGGCAATTGAACAGCTTTTTAAAAAAAACGGGTATATTGATCCCCTGGTTACCATAACTCCTGAAAAGGTGGATGCCCTGGAATTGGTTATCCTCATTGAAATTATAAAAGGAGATTACCTGAAAGTAGACAGGATCAAATTTCAAGGCAATAAAACTTTCTCTGAAACCAGCCTGAAAATGAAAATGAAGTCCTATGAACTTCCTTTCTTTTTCTGGAGCAAAGGAAAAAGATCTGTTCAAGATGATCTTGAAAAGGATATTAAAAAACTTCTGGCATTTTATAAAAAAAAAGGATTTGCCGAAGTCTCCATCAGCCATCACCTGGAAAAAAATGATAATACAACCGCCCTGGGTATTATTATCAACATTGATGAGGGCCCCAGATACAGAATCAGTTTTTCAGGAAATCACCAGTTTTGGGATCATACCCTTAAAAAAGACCTGATTTTTTTTACAAAAGGAAATACCAATGATTTTGAACTCAAAAAAAGCCTGAAAAACATTAAAAATCGATATTATCAGGCTGGATATAGGGACTGCAAAATAAAGTATGAAACCCAAAATCTGGAAGAATCCGGGTCTTCTCTACGAAATATCCATATCATTATTGAAGAAAATGCCCGATATCTTGTAAGGTCCTCCAGTATCAAAGGATCTGAATCCATGGATGGGAAAGACCTTAAAAAAGAGATCCTCACCCGGGAAAAGAGTTGTTTTTATGACGGTCCCTTTGTTGACAGCAAATTTAAGAATGACAGCAAAGCGATTGAAAACTACTACAGCAATCAAGGTTTTCTAGATTCAAAAGTGGCTGGCAGTGTCACATGGGACAAAAAAAACAAAGAACAAATTGTATATGGCCATGTGAAATTCAATATTGAAGAGGGATATCAAAAAACAATCATAAAGGTTGATTTTCAAGGTCTGCCAGCTCCATTTGAACAGGATCTAAGGAAAACCATTAAAACTGCCAGGGATAAACCTTTTATAAAAGCCCTTGTTCAGCAAGACAGGATGAGGATACTCTCCTATCTTGCTGAAAAAGGATACATCTATGCAAAGGTTGAAGCCCGGGTAAATCCTGGAAAAGAAAAAGAAAATTGTTCGCTTGAATTTCGCATTGACATAAAGAACCGGGTATCTGTTGGGGGAGTGTGGACATTTGGTAATTTTCGCACCAAAGATTCTGTATTGCTCAGACACAACACAATGCTTGAAAATGAACCTGTGTCCTTGAATAAATTTATTGAGTGGCAGAAAAACATTCGAAACATGAATTGCATTGAAAGGGTGGATTTTAAGGCTTTGGGGATTAAGGAAAATCAGGATCAGCTCTTTTTTCTGGCAGATATTGAAGAAAAAAAACCTTATTATTTTGAATCAAGCCTGGGGTATGACACTGCCAGGGATGCCTATTTTTTTGTGTCAGTTGGAGACAGAAACCTTGCCGGGATGAACAGGGAACTTTACCTTGATACAAAAATTTCAGGAACCGGATATGAAACCATTCTGGGAATAAAAGATTTTGATTTCATGTCCCAATATATTTTCACTGAACTTTCCCTTTACGCATCCCGGGAGGAGTTGAAAAATCAGAGTTTTGGTTCCCGAAAATACGGGTCAGAACTTTTGTTTGAAAAAGATTTTTTCCAGTATATGAAACTGGGCACAAATTTTGGATTGGAATTCAGGGATCAATATCAATTGGGTACCACAGAAGAGAGTAACCCTGACATTTATTCCTCCAGGGGAATTGTTAGGTTCACACCTTTTTTAACCTGGAGTTCGGTTGACTCATTTGTAAAACCAACCAGGGGATTTTATTTTAATGCCTCTGCAGGCTACAACAGGGATATCCTTGAGAATCTTGATAATTTCATAAAATATGAGGCCAAAGCAAAATATTATTTCCAGATCTCCCCAAGGTTTGTGCTTGCATTCCAGGGAATGTACGGATTTATCCAGAACTTTGGGAGCGTGTCCCAGCTTCCCGATGATCAGCTTTTCTTTCTGGGAGGTATTTCCGATGTAAGGGGTTTTGGAGAAAATGAGCTTCTCATTAACGAGCTTGGAGAACCAGTGGGAGGCAAAACAATGACTGCAGGATCAATTGAAGCCCGTATTGATCTGGGTATGAATTTTGAAATTCCTGTTTTCCTGGATGCTGGATACTTGAAAGATACAGAGTTTGAAGGCCACAGGGAAAATTTCAGGTTCACCCTTGGAACAGGCATAAGGTACATGACCCCGGTGGGTCCTGTGGGACTTTTATACGGATATAAACTAAACCCGAAAGAGGACGAAGATCCAGGCATGTTTCATTTTTCCATTGGATACACTTTTTAAGAGATGGAGCTTGGTTCCAGGGCTCTTCAAAATTCAGAGCCCTGAATCTATTTATTTATTAACATCAATGCAGAAATCTAACTTGCTCTGTTTTCAAGAATCTCCAAAACCTGGGAACTCAATTCTGCTGCCCGGTTTTTCAATGATTCAGCCAGGGCCAGAGTCTCTTTTTTGTAGGCTTCATCCGTCACATCTGCCATATTGATCATGACATTTTTATAGGCGCCCCAGATACCCATTTCAAGAGCCCTTGCCCCCACTTCCACATCTGACTGGGAAGCGATATTGCCGTGGTGGGCCACCTCAAGCATGGCATCCCAGGCCTTGTCCCCCAGTTTCATGGTGGACAATGGGATTTCAATGGCTTTTTTAAGGCCTGCCTGGAGCTGTTCTTTCCTGAATGCTTTTTCCTCCCGGGTTCCCCTTGGCAGGCCAAGGGCAGTTACATAGTCATTAAATGCATTGGTATCTGCATCAATCATGGGAATCAATGCATTGGCGGCATCGTGCAATGGAGGTACCAGGGTTCGCATTTTTGCATCCACGTCTTCAAATTTTCTCACACCCAGGGTAAGCTTGGCTACCATGGACCCAAGCCCTGCTCCAATGGCTGCAATTGCTGCTGAAGCAGACCCTCCGCCGGGTGCTGAACTTCTCCTGGCCACCTCCTGAACAAACCCACGCACACTAAGACCTGCAAGGGGCTCGTCTTGTTCCTGGGCAATAATATATTCAACAATTTTTTCTTTGGGATCAAAGGGGGCAACTGAATTGAGCCCCAGACGTTCAATGGCCAGGCGTACTTTCTGATCTTCTTCCAGAACAAAAAGATTTTCTTTTTCAATATAATAGTCAGCCGCCTTGAGAATGGCATCCAAAGGAATCACGCCTACGATTTCAGAACCAGTAACAGCCACCTTGAGTTTAACTGCCTCTTTTTTTACTTCTTCAAACAAAACATGGGGAGGAGTTACAAGATAATTATTCAGGTTCACCGTGACCTGGGCCAGGTTATATTCATCCACATACCAGCCCATACCCTTGACTTCCTTGAGCTGTCCCGGTTCATCAACACCCCTGCCTGCTTCCCTCAGGTTAAGGGCAATTCTATGGGCCTGGTTGGAGGTGGATAAAAGGTTGACATTGTAGGCAATAAGGAAAAACCTTGCCCCTGTGACAGTGGCACCCCATTCAGGGACAAATTCAGCCGGCCCGAAATCTGGTTTCCATTCCGGTGTGACAATGCGGTCTTTTATGGCCTCATACTGGCCCTCCCTTATCTGGGGCAGTTTTTTACGATAATCCCGGGTGGAAGATTCCTCATAAAGATAAATTGGAATGCCAATCTCATCGGCTGCACGCCGGCCAAATTCCTTGGAAATGGCCACACACTCTTCCATGGTCACATTTGCCACAGGGATAAAGGGACAGACATCCATGGCCCCCATACGGTGGTGCCCACCCGTATGGGTCTGCATGTCAATGAGTTCCCTTGCAATTCGGGCGGAATTAATTGCCCCTTCCACAACAGCCTCTGGGCTTCCCACAAAGGTATAAACAGTACGGTTGGTGGATTTTCCAGGATCCACATCCAGCAGGCTCACACCCGGAGTTTTACGGATGGCCTCGGCAATGGCTTCAATGGTTTCTACGTTCCGTCCCTCGGAAAAATTTGGAACACATTCAACTATCTTTTTCATGATCATCTATTCCCTTTATGATTGTTAACTTTATTGTCTTTCATACTTGTACCACAAAGGGATTTGCTTGTATATACATGCATAAAACTTTTGGGAAATATTTTTTTCTCTGCATTTTTACCTGTGGAAACATTTTTTATCCTTTTTATGCCAATGGCATTTTTAAAAAAGATCTATGGGCACAGAGGGAAATCTGGATCGATCTGTGTGTGGATAAAACTTGGCACCGGAGAACATGTTCATAAATTCCTGGTTCACGTTCAATTCAATATAGGTAATGGACTTTTGAATCTCCATGACCCGGTCAAAGGCCTTGGGATCTTTTAATAAAATTCCTGCCCCTCCCAGGGAAGAGTTGCCCAGGACTTTAAACCTGGAATGATCCAGATCCGGAAGCATACCAATGGATATGGCAGAAACAGGCTTGATAAAGGAGCCAAAGGTGCCTGCCACATAAAAGGTGTCCAGATCTTCAAATTCAAGGCCTGAAATATTCTTAACAATCACTTCCAGAATGGTATACATGGCTGCCTTAGAGCTTGTCAGGGAGTTCAGGTCCACCTGGCTGAGAGTTATATCCTGTCCAGTGCCTGAATCTTCTTTATTCACAAGGACAAAGGACGAAATCCCGTTTATCTCCCTTACCCTGTCTTCACAGTTTTTTTTAAAAAATTTTCCCTGGATATTGATCATCCCGGACAAAAACAGGCCGGCTGCAAGGTCAATCATGCCTGACCCGCAAATCCCTAAAGGTCTTTTATTTTCAATGGTGTGGATGTCAATTTCCCGGGTAACAGGATCAATGGCCACCCTGTCAATAACCCCGGGTCCCGCTGTCATACCCATTTTACTGACCCCGCCTTCCAGGGCCGGGCCTGCTGCCCCGGCACAGGCGATTAACCAGTCCTGGCTGCCCACCACAATCTCGGCATTGGTGCCCACATCCACCATGATGCAGGGAGACTTTTTTTTATCCAGGTCTGCAAAAAGGATCCCGGCAATGAGATCCCCTCCAAAGTAAGACCCTATATTGGGAAACAGAAAAATCATGCCATGATCGTGAATATCAAGACCCACCTGACTTGCCAATAGGGTATCAGGTATATTCACACAGGGAATATAGGGTTCACGGATGATCTCAAAGGCCTCAAGACCCAGAAACAAATGGGTCATGGCCGTGTTGCCCGCCCCTGCCACAAGATATATATCCTTTGTCTCTCTATTGTTTTCCCGGCACAGCACTTTCAGGTGGGAATTCACGGCATCAATCACCAGCTGCTGCAATTGTTCCAGGCCACCGGGCTTATTGGAATGGTGAATCCTGGCCAGCACATCCGGCCCGATAACCACCTGGGGATTGTCAAAACCAATTTCCCCCAGGGTCTCTCCGGTTTCAATATCAAGGAGCATGATTACAATCCGGGTGGTACCGATATCAATGGCTGCCCCCAGTACAGGTCTGAACAGGCTTGATTTGGTCTGATCTGAATCTATCTGATCTGAATCTATCTGGCCGGAATCTGCCTGGCTGGAATCTGCCTGGCTGGAATCTACAGGGTCCGGTTCCAGGAGGCACACCAGGCGCCAGGAATGACGGTCTTTGAATAGTACAGTCTTTGCCTTGTAACCCCAGGCCCTGAGTTTAGAGGGAAGATGTTTCAATAAATACCAGGGGATCTTTATCTTTTGACCATTTGTCTCTTTTTCCAGGGCCTTTTCCAGGCGCTGGGCATCGGCGACATTGTTTCCCAGGACAGGCTTTTCAATTTCAATGATCCTGACATAGCCCCTGATTTGCGAGTTCATTTCCTAAGAGCCTCCAGCCGGGCCTTTACCTTGGGGAAATAATTAAGTTCTGTATGGGGCAGAAACAATGCACCAATATAATTATCCATATAGGAGGGGGTGGATGCCAGCTCAAAATTTGTCATCATATTTACCACCTCACCCACATTTCTTCGAAGGGAATTGGTCAAAGAATTAATTTTGCATCCCAAAAGAGACCCATTGCCCAGATAGGTCACCCTGTCTGGATCAATTTCCGGCAAAAGACCAATTGTAATAGCACTTTCCAGATCCACATAGGAACCAAACCCCCCTGCCAGGATAATTTTCTCAACATCCTTAATCGTGAGTCCGATCTCTTCCAGCAGAGTCAGGGCAGCAGAGTACATGGCCCCCTTTGCCCGGATCAGATTATCCAGGTCCGGCTCTGTGATAGTGATATCTCGGTCAATATCGGTATTTTCCCTGTAGACCAGGACATATTCCCAGATACCTTCGGTCTGTCTGATACGTTCTGTGGGAAGAGTCTGGTTGAATTTTCCCCTGGAATCGATCACCCCTGTTTCCAGAAGTTTGGCTGCCAGGGTAATCAAACCAGACCCGCAGATTCCCCTGGCCTTGACATTGCCCACGGTAATTATCATGGGTTCATAATTTTCCGGGTTAATGGAAAAATCTTCAATGGCTCCTTTGCTGGCCCGCATGCCGAATTTAACCCCTCCCCCTTCAAAGGCAGGTCCTGCAGATGCGGCAGTGCAGACCATCCAATCCCTGTGTCCTATGGCTATTTCCGCGTTGGTCCCTATGTCCATATACAGAGTCAGTTCCTCTGATCGATACATGCCCGAAGCCATGATACCTGCAATGATATCCCCGCCCACATAGGAAGACACCCCTGGATAAATAAGAGCTATTGTGTGTTCAGCCAGGCCAATGCCGATTTTTGCTGCGGCAAAGGGCGGATACATTATGGATGCCGGCACATAGGGGTCTTTACGAATATAGCTGGGATTGATTTTCAACAATAGCTGGGTCATGGTGGAGTTGCCGGCCAGTGTAATGGTGGAAACTTCATGGGTACCAATACCTGCTTTTTTAATAATTTTATTTATAATTTTGTTGATATCCCCCACAATCTTCTTATGGAGAATCTCAAGCCCGTCTCCTTTTTCTGCAAAAACGATCCTGGAAATCACATCTTCGCCATAACTGATCTGGCTGTTGAATTCACCATGTTCGGCCAGGACTTCTCCTGAATGAAGATCCAGGGCCTGGCCGTAAACAGTTGTGGTGCCGATATCCACTGCAATGGCAAAATTTCTGGCACTGGTATCAAAGGGTTCAATATTGATGATTCTGTTTTTCCCGTCACGTCGAACCGGCCGGACAATGGTGGCCGTGACCTTGAAATTTCCCTGGCGGATAAGGTCAGGAACTTTCCGTATCAAACGAAGCCCCATGGTTAATCGATGTTCACCATGTTTCAAACGCAGATTATTTATAATTCTTGCCACGTCTGCCTGGTTATCCCCTTCAACTGCCGGGTCCAGTTCAAGGTAAATTTTTTCCACAGGCGGAATAAACAGCCCGTCTTCCCTTAGTTCATCAATATTAGCATACATGGCCTTTGCAGTATGTCTGCTCACGGCCTTTTGATTCAGTCGGCTGGTCTCCACCTGGGACTCCACAGGGATCCGCACCACAAGGTCTGAGGTAATGGTTGACAGGCAGGCCAGACGGTATCCCTGGTCCCTGTCTTCAGAAGAAAGGTGTTCGGAAACACCTCCTTCAACCTCTCCTTCTTCAAGAAGAACCCTGCATTTACCGCAGACACCAGTTCCACCGCAGGAAGCATTAATATGTACTCCAGCTTCCATGGCAGCCCGGATAAGGCTCTCATTTTCTTCAACTTCAACAGAATTGTTATGGGGTAAAAATTTTATTGTACAGGTCATATTATCATCCTCTTAAAAAGAATTCTTTCATATTATACATAAAATCAAAACAGGATATCCTGATTATTCAAAGTTTATGAATTATAAACTCTGAAGACCTTTTTGCCAAGGAATGAGTTTTTTATTCTCTTAAAATGACGTAAATCCATTGAATTTTCTCCTGATTTATGGAAGGATTCAGCAAAATGAACAAAACAATCAGGACAGAGCAGGGTAAAGGAGTTGTTGATGAAAATTGAAGTCCCCTATGGGAAAGATGGTATCATGTCAGCGGTCCTAGGCGATGATAGCCAGGTCAGCTTTCTTGAAGCAAATGATGTTGAAATAAAAAATAGAACTGCAAATATTCAAACCTCCATATCAAACCCCATTAACAGCAAAAACTTTAATGATTTCTTAAGTGATGCAAAAAAAGTGCTGGTGATTGTTAATGATGCCACAAGGCCAACCCCCACCAAAAAAGTCCTGGATGTAATTTTTAAGGACTTAAGCCAGACCAATTATAATTTCATCATTGCCACAGGCGCCCATCGTGGGCCCTCCCATGAAGAGTTCCTGCAGATTTTCGGCCCCTATTATGAAAGAATAAAAGAAAAAATTATTGTCCATGATGCCAGGAAAAAAGAACACCTGGTATTTTTGGGCACATCCTCCAACAATACCCAAATGTTTGTAAACAAGGCCGGTGCAGAGGCAGATAAATTAATAATTATTTCATCGGTGGAACCCCATTATTTTGCCGGATACACAGGGGGCAGGAAATCCTTTTTACCTGGGATTGCTGGATTCCAAACCATTGAGCAAAACCATAAACTTGCACTGTCCCCGGAAGCAAAAGCCCTATCCCTTAAAAATAATCCAGTTCATGAAGACATGATAGATGCCATTAAAAGCATTAAACAGGAAATATTTTCCATCATGACGGTCCTGGACAAACACCATCAAGTCTATGCCACTTGTTCAGGACATATTAATGACTCTTTTCATGCAGCAATTGACAAGGCCAATGAGGTATTTGCAGCCCCGTTAAAGGAAAAGGCTGACATTGTGGTGTCCATTATAAAATTCCCCCAGGATATTGACCTTTACCAGGCCCAGAAAGGCATTGACAATGCAAAACTTGCATTAAAACAGGGGGGTATCATGATCCTTGTTGCCAAATGTCGTTGCGGCATCGGCGGTAAAGCTTTTGCTGATCTTCTAGGTTCATGTGATACTCCCGGGGAAGCCCTGGAAAAAATTGAACAGGGATATACCCTGGGCTATCACAAGGCAGCCAAAATGGCGGAGATTGGAATGTGGGCCCAGATATGGGGGGTTACTGACATTGAGGCCGATGTGATTTCAAAAATGTTCATCACCCCTTTCAGTAATCTCCAGACAGCCATTGACAAGGCACTGGAAGAGAAAGGCAGCAATGCATCAATCCTCTTTTTAATGGATGGAGGCCTGACCGTACCCCTTGTCCAATAAACCCTTTGCCAGATCAGATATAATGATCTTGTCTTTTAAACAGAAAGAGCCCTGCATGACTTGCAGGGCTCTTCTCAACAAAATTTTCAGTATTCAGATGTCTACTAAAGCTCTGAAACAGCTTCTGTCAATTCCGGCATAAAATCCAGGATATCTTCAACAATTCCTACATCAGCCACCTGGAAAATAGGGGCTTTGGAATTTTTGTTGACAGCCACAATATAGGGATTTCCCTTTACACCGCCCAGATGCTGGAAAGAACCGGAAATGCCCATGGCCATATAAACCTTGGGTTTGACTGTCTGACCCGAGGTGCCTACCTGGCGGGACTTTTCAAGCCATTTGGCATCCACAATGGGTCTTGAGCATGAAACAACCGCATTCATGGCATCGGCAAGTTCCTGGGCAATTTCAATATTATCTTCATCTTCAATTCCCCTGCCAATGGAAACCAATACATCGGATTTTGTAATATCCACATCTCCAACTTCTGCTTCAACCACTTCAAGAAATTTTCTTTGGGTACTGAGGTCGCCGGCATCCCCTGATTTATCCGTTATGGCCCCGCTGGCAGACCCTCCATCCAAAGGAGCAAAGGCACCAGGCCTGATGGTGATTACGGCACCTGCTGAAATATCTGCGGTAACATGGGTACTGACTGCGCCTCCCAATTCCTGGCGAACCATTTTAAGGGTACTGCCTTCAAGACCTTCAAAATCGACTATATCGGCTCCATAGGCTGAACCCATTTTCACGGAAAGGCCAGGGCCAAGGTCCATGCCAAAGGTGCTGTGGGCAATCAGTACAATGGCATCGGACGGAATAATATTTTCCAGAGCCTTTCTGACAACCTCTGCATTGGGATATGCCAGGGCCTGGTCATCCACCTTAATAACCTCTGAATAGATCTTCAAAAATATCTGTCATGATCAGAGTCCTCCCTTGGCTTTAAGCCTTTCAATAAGTTTTTCAATAATCTCATCTGTGGAGCCTTCCAGCATTTCAGCACCATCCCCCATATCAGGCACAAAATAATCCACCCTCTTTGTTTTTGCTCCTGCATCACCAACGCTGCCAGCATCAATACCCAGGTCATCAGCACCCTTTATAGGAATTTCCAGCTTGGCAACTTTTCTGATACCGCGGATACCCACATACCGGGGTTCATTGATACCGGTCTGAATGGAAAGCACACAGGGAAGTTGAATTTCATTCATTTCCTGGTTTCCACCTTCAATTTCCCTTCCAACATTGATTTTTTTATCATCAACTATATCTATTTTATTGACCAGGGATGCATAGGGGTAATCCAGCATAGCAGCCAGCATACCTCCCACCTGCCCTGCTCCCTCGTCTGCCTGGGCACCGGAAAGGATAAGGTCATAACTGCCTTTTTCTATTTCTGCTTTTAAAATAGCAGCAATTCCCTTTCCATCGGAGCCTTCAAAGGCATCATCTGAAAGAAGAATACCACTATTGGCTCCCATGGCCATTTCCCGTCTAAGGACTTCTTCAGACTCGTCATCGCCAACGGTTATAACAGTAACGCTTCCACCTACTTTGTCCACAATCTGAATGGCCTCTTCAACTGCATAATTATCCCATTCATTAACAGAATAAACCAGGTCATCACGGTCAAGATCATTCCCTGCTCCATTGAGTTCAAATTCGTTTTCAGCAGTATCTGGAACTCTCTTGACGCATACCAAAATATCCATTATCGCCTCCTTAAAAAATTTGGTTATCAGCTATCTATCTAATTTAAATGTGATTCTATAAGCTCTGTAAAATCCAAAGCCTCTATTTCTCCCTCTTTTCCTGCCACCTTGATGGCATCCTGGATATTAACCAGGCAGAAGGGACAGGCAGTTACAATGACATTTGCTCCGGCCTCTGCTGCCATATTCACCCGTAAAACACCCATTCTTGTTTCTTCTTCCGGCTCATAAAAAAGCATGAGACCTCCACCGCCACAGCAGAAAGACCGGTCCCGGCTTTTTTCAAGTTCAACCCTTGTCAGTCCGTCAATGGCATCAAGGGCTTGCCTGGGGTCCTCATAGATCCCGTTATGACGTCCCAGGTAACATGGATCATGGTAAACATAAACCTTGTCCTTATCCTGGCAGGGCTTTAAATCCAGTTCTCCTGTGGTAATCTTTTCCGCAACCACCTGACTGATATGCCTGACCAAGGGAAGACCTTTATAATCATTTTTCAAGGCATTATAGGCATGGGGATCTGCGGTTACTATCTGTTTGACACCGGATTCCAGGATAGCCTCGGTGTTCTGTTCCTTAAGGTCCTGGTAAAGCATTTCCTCACCAAACCTGAGGACTTCATTACCGCTGTCCTTTTCACCTTTGCCCAGGATACCGAAATCAACACCTGCCTTCTCAAGTATTATTGATGTCCTTCTGGCCACTTCCTGGAGATTATCATCATAGGAGGTGATACTATCAACAAAGTACAGGGTGTCGGCAGACTCTTTTCCCAGGTCCTTTATGGTATGACTGGCTTTAAACTCCTTATCCTTGGCCCAGTCAGCCCGTTTTTTCTCCATTTTCCCGTAGGGATTTCCCCTTTTTTCCAGAGCTTTTAAGGGTTTTTGCAATGACTGGGGTACCATTCCCTCATCAACCATGCCCCGGCGCATATCAACCATTTTATCAATGTATTCAATACCAAGGGGACACTCTTCCTCACAGGCACCACAGGTGGTGCATGACCAGATTTCATCTTCCGTGTAAATATCCTCCACCAGTAGATCACTCTTATAGATTTCACCGGACAGAGGATAATTTTTAAACATGAGATCCCTGGCTTTAATGGTGATAAATCTTGGAGAAAGAGGTCTTCCGCAGGCATTTGCCGGGCATTGATCCGAACACCTGCCGCAATCGGCACAGGAATAAAAATCCAGCATATGTTTCCAGGTAAAATCCTCCAGTTTCTTAACGCCAAAAGACTCCAGGTCATCCAGTTCCTCGTCTTTAATCCCATGCTGAACAGGCTTGATATTGCCCTTTTGCACTCTCATGAAAAAAACATTAAAAATAGAAGTAATTACATGGAAATGCTTGCCCAGGGGTAAGAAGCAAAGGAAAAAGAAAAATGTCACATCATGGACAAAATACATAAAAATATGAAGCCCCTGGAGAAACTGCTGGGATGCCGGGGACAGCATAGCTTTGAAAATCCAGACCAGGGAAAGGGGGGCCAGAAAATGTTCCTGACCTGTGTGCTGGAATGCATAGGCAAGTTCAGATGCCTCAAACAAGCTTTCAGATATCATCAAAGTAGCGATTATACCCAATACAAACACTGCTTCTGATGTGTGGTCCTTGCCGTATTTTTCCGGGACAGCATAACGCTGGGGTTTATAGATTCCCCTTCGGATGGCTGCCACAATACAGGCAATCAATACAAAGGTGGCTGCGTAATCTTTGATAAAGTTATATACAGACCCCAGCCAGCCGCCAAATCCCGGCAGGACAAAACCATCTGACAACCCAATGACCACAAGGGAGGTGGACCGAATGGATAAAATCAAAAAACCTGCAAAAATAAAAATATGCAGCACACCTGCCAGCATATACCTTGGCTGACGGAACTGACCCAGCCAGATAACAACAAGATTTTTAATACGCTTACCAATGGCATTGAACCGGTCGTCCGGGGCTGCTCTTACAAGGGGAGCTGCCCGCCGTGCCATAATATAAGCGAATAACCCGATACCAATAATCGGCAAAATAAATGAAAGGATAACCGTTGGAAAAAACCCGAACAATTTATAACTTGCCGGACCAATAATTGAAGACATTTCTAAATACCCTCCTGATATATTTTTTATTTCTGTATATGCATATTTGATTCTTACTATTATGAATATAGGCTCAGAGAGATTTAGTAAACATGAACATTGCCGTCAAGCAAAAAGCCTTATTCAAATAATTTTTGCCATTTATCTACTGTATGATATTTATTTTCCCCTGACTCCTGCCAGATAAAGGTCCACCAGGGGATCTGCCATGGAAACCAGCTCATACCGTCCATGGGCGGAAACCCAGGTAGAGATAACCCCTTCCACTGCCCCGAGAACAAAGCGTTTCACAAGCCCCACAAAAAGGTCCTGGCGCATGGATCCTTCGATCTGGCCCTGTTCAATGATATCTGATAACAGATCCAGATACATCTTTGAAATATCCTTGATTTGAGACTCAATCTCCCGGAGGTATCGAACTTCCGACTGAAAAATAATGGCCATGTTTTTGTCGTTTTGAAACTCCTGCAAATGACACCTTATCAAATTCCTGAGCTTTTCTTCTGCATTATGACCCATTTCAACTGCTGCATTCATTTTCTGAAATACAACCTGGGTTTTAAAACTAATGAATTGATAAAGGATATCGTCTTTATTTTTAAAATACAGGTATACAGTGCCATCAGCAACCCCTGCCTTAGCAGCAATCTGGGAAATGGTGGCCTTGTGAAATCCAAATTCTGCAAACACAGCACCTGCACTATTGAGTATTTTACTGTATTTTTCTGTTTTATTTTTTTGCAAGCTAATGTCACCCCAATCAAATGAATAATAATTCATTATTTAACAAAAGATTTTACAAAATGTCAAGGTTCTATTCCTTTACACAAAAAAGAAAAAATATCTTATCTTTACAAAGGTTTATAATAATAAAAAATTAGACAGACTCAAAGCTATAGTAATTTTCCAAAAAAACTATTTATGAATATTTATTCATTATTTCGATAATTCTTGATTTTGACCGATTTTCATGCCAAAAAGACAAGTATCTGCAAAGCCATAAAATCCCCAAGGAGGAAAACATGACAACTTCAAATAATTATTCCAAAGATTTTAACACTGCCCTTGATTACGGCAGGCCGGCAAATATAAAAAAATTATTTCCAAACTCCAAGGCACTTATTGTAAGCGGAAAATATATTGACCAGGCAATGCTTGCAAAAGGAAACTGCATGACCATTGCTGCCAATGCAAGAAATTCCTTTGTTCTGCGGGGAACCCTGGCTGCAGCCCAGAGAGCCGACGCCGCAATTATCATCGAGATTGCCAGATCAGAAGGCGGCACCAATGCCTATTGCCCTGTAAGCCTTTGGAATATGGCAACATTGACCGATGCCATAATGAATGAACTTGGCATTACAATTCCCGTTGCCATCCATGGGGATCACTTTGGTATAAAAACCCAGTCAGATATAGAACCTGCCAAAGCAGAGATAGAATCTCTATTTGATGCCGGACTTACCTCCATTGCCATTGATGCTTCCCATCTGCCCGATGACCAGAACCTGCTTGCCAACCTTGAATTATATCCATTTGTCCCTGAATGGGCTGGTCTTGAGACAGAGGTGGGAGAAATCAAAGGAAAGCAGGGACTTTCCACAGATGAGGAAGCATCCTTTCTCATCCAGGGGCTCAATGCCCATAATATCTTTCCCGACTGGATTGCATTAAACAATGGCACCACCCACGGCATCGAACAAAGCGGCACAGGCATAAACGTTGAACTCACCACCCTGATCCATGAAGTTCTTGCCCCCTACGGAGTATCCGGGGCCCAGCACGGCACCTCGGGTAATAATTCCGACAGACTCAGACAGATCGCATCAAAAACCAGAACAACAAAAGCCAATGTTGCCACAGCCCTGCAGATGATTTCCTGGGGCGTTAAGGTCAATGATTACGGAAATGCCATTCTGGATGACCAGGGAAATTTCATCAAGCAAAAAGAACAGGGTGTTACAGAAGAGATGTGGTCCAGGATGCTTGACTATGCAAATGCAAATAATTTAAAGGGCGGAGATTTCAAGAAACTGAATCTTCCCTTTGAAAATCATTTAAATGCCCAGCCCAAAAAAATCAGACAAAGAATGGCAGACAATGTGGAAGAATTTGCTTACAACCTCCTTACGGATGTATTTAATGCTGGTGACACAGCAGATATTGTTATTTCTGAAATATTAAAAACACAATCCCATACCCCGGGATTTAAAGCAGAAAAAATTGAGTTAGAATCGGAATGGACCAGGGAAAAAATAATCGTAAAAGCCTCCAACATCACTTCTGACAAGGGCCCTGACGGTAATTTTGACGATTAAAAAAAATCCTAAAGTTTTATTTTCCCTTTCCGATAATGTGTTTAAGGAGAAAATTAAATGCAAATACCTTCGTACCAAATACAAAATGTCCTGAAAGTTTACTCAAGACAGTTGAGCCAGGGCAAAATACTCAGCAAAAAACTGGGTGCAGCCGATAAAGTTTCTGCTGACAGCGTTCATATTTCCTCTGAAGGTAAGCGCCAGGCCATCATTGAAAAAGTTGCCACAAATATTGTTGACAGGATTATCACTGAAGGCCCAAAACAGGAAAACGAAGAACAGATTACTGAACAGATTGAAAAAGAATTTGGGAAAAAATTAGATTTTACCAAGGGCAAAAATCAATTCACCTACACAAGCGTTGACGATAACGACAACAAGATAACCAAAACCCTGTCCGTTGAAGATTCTATCTTTGTTGTAAAAAGAATGACAGAACTTGCACGTCAAGTTGCTAACAACAATATGGAATCCTGAGGAGGTCACCCCATGAAAATTTCCAGTTCCACGCCCAATTATATGCCATATACAAACCAGGCCAATCCTGTTACCAAAGGCAGCAATATGGAAAAGGCTGCCGAGGAAAGCAAAACTGACAGCATAAATCTCTCCCAAAAGACCATAGAGCTCCAGAAAATATCAGCAGCCATGGACACAGAGCCAGCTGATCGTAAAAAAATGGTGTCAGATTTAAAACAACAGGTACAGGCCAACCAGTATAATGTCAATGCAGAGCAGGTTGCTGAAAGAATGATGGGCGACATCATAGACAGCATGGGTTGAATAAAAGAGCAATTTTTTCCCGGTCCATTCTTTCCTGATTTAATTTTTTCCTTTCCCCATGTTTTAATACAAGAGTCTTAAACCCATACAGAACAAGGTTCTTTCTCAAAAAAATCAATAAAATTAAAATCTGGCACGTGTTTTGCTTTTTATATCTCCAAATATAATAAGGAGACTAGCATGGCAGGCATCAATCAAATAAATGAGTTGACACAATCCCTTGGCAATGAGTCTATCGGAGCACCAAAGACCAGGGAAAAAGGCGAATTCAGCAATGTCCTGACAAAAGCCCTAGATAAAAAACCAAATAATAAAACGGATAAAACGGAGCCACCTGAAATGGGGAACACAAAAGCACCCGCTTTAGGAGAAATCACATCTACTGATCTTCACATTCAGGACCAGTCATATGTCGTGTCCGGAAAAACAGACAGCCTCCTGGAATTGCTGGATGCCTATGCAAGTAAACTGGAAGACCCTGGGGTGTCTCTGAAAAGCATTGCACCTGTCCTGGAACAGATAAGCCAGAATGCAGACAACCTGCTAAAGGAAACAGCATCACTGGGAACAGGAGAGAATGGCCTCAAAGACGTAGCTACCCAGACAGTGGTTGCGGCCCAGACCGAATATCTTAAGTTCCAGAGGGGGGATTACCTGTCATAGCCCTGTTTTGCCCTGTTCCATTGCAGATCTTTTTCTTCTGAAGAAAGATTTTTAAGTTTGGTTTTCTCTTGATAAAGGGCTTTTTCCATTAGCCGGAATCGTCCCTCGAATTTTGCTGTGGAGCTGGAAAGGGCAGTTTCAGGATGAAAACCTGCAAACCGTGCAACATTAACAAGGGAAAAAAGGATGTCGCCAAATTCCATCATAGCCTCATCCTGGGTCTCTTTTTCCAATGCAATTTCAAACTCATGGATTTCTTCTTTTACCGTATCCAGTATCTGGTGAATATTTTCCCATTCAAATCCCTCTTTTACCGCACATTTGGATACTTTCAAAGCCCTTAACAATCCCGGCATCCCCCTGGGAACGGAATCCAGGGCAGAGTTTTCAATTTCCATGTATTCTTTTTTATCTAAATTCTTTACTCCCATTTCAGAATTTTTTTTATGGAAGGATTCTTTTTTCTCTCGGGCTTGTTTTATTTCAAGTTTTTTGATCTTCTCCCGCTGTTTGATCTGCTCCCACTGCCGGCTCAGCTCTTCATCGGAACTGACAACGGCTGTATCATACACATGGGGGTGTCGTTGGATCATTTTTTTTGAAACACCATCAATCACCCGGGAAAAATCAAACCTGTTATTTTCAGTGAAAATCTCCACTATAAACAAGAGTTGAAACAGAACATCCCCAAGCTCTTCGCAAATATTTTCAGTATCATCATTTACAATGGCCTGTTCCAGTTCATAGGTTTCCTCTGCCAGACATTTCCACATGGTCAAAGGGGTCTGTTTCTGGTCCCAGGCACACCCGTTTTTACTCCTGAGTCTGCGGATAATCTCCAAAATGGGAACTATTGTTTCCAATTTGCTTTAATTCCTTCCAAATGTTTTAAAAAATCGGTTTTCATGTTTTTGGAAACAAAAAGTGTCATGGCACCTGCAACCTTTGCGACATGGGGAGCTGATTTGGAATCCGATAAAAATCTGGAATTATCCGGAATAAATGTAGTCATCATTATAAACAGGGCAGAGCCTATCAATATCCCCTTGACACCGCCAAAAACAAACCCGAATGATCTATCCACCCACCCAAGAAAAACAAGGTTGAGAAATTTCCGAATCAAGACAGCAACAAGGCCGACAAAGATTAGAATAATGCAGAACAGTATAAAAAAAGCAACAAGATTTCTGGTTCCTGGTTTTTCAATCAAAGGTTCAAGAAATGGGGTCAAAATAAAATAATAGTTATTGGCACCATAGAAACCTGCTACTACACCGATAATACCTGAAACTTCCCTTATAAGACCCTTAAAGAGCCCCCTGATCAGGCAGAATGAAATAATTGCCAGAACAAGTACATCAAAAGCGTTCATTTTCCCCCTTTCCCTTCATCCCTTTAAAGGCTAAAGAGATACCAATTTACTGGTTTTTTAGTCAAGATTTTTATTGACCTTTACACAAATAAAATGCACCCTAGGACCATGAAAAAACTTGAATTTCAAAACATTGAGCTGGCAAAAAAACTTTTTGGATACCACAATATCCATCTGGAAAAAATTTCAAAAACGTTTAATGTTGCCATAAACTCCAGGGGCAACACCCTGACCCTATCCGGGGATGAACAAAATATCAATACTGCTGAGACACTGATCTGTCAGTTATATGACCTTTTAAAAGAAAAATTCACACTCACGCCTGCAAATCTTGACGCAGCCATTAACAGTATAAAAAGAAACACCCAGGCACCTTTAAAAAATATCTTTCTGCATACTGTTTTTGTAACAGCCAAAAACAAATCAATTGTTCCAAGGAACATTACCCAGCATATTTATGTAAACGCTATCAAAAGCAATGACATTCTATTTTCCATCGGCCCGGCCGGCACAGGAAAAACCTATCTTGCCATGGCCATGGCTGTTGCAGCTTTTTCCAAGGGAAAGGTAAAAAAAATCATCCTGACCCGGCCGGCCGTGGAAGCAGGAGAGGCCCTGGGATTTCTCCCCGGTGATCTGGCGGATAAAATAGATCCATATCTCAGACCCCTTTATGATGCATTATATGATATGCTTGATTTTGATAAGGCCAGGGCATATATTGAACAGGATATAATTGAAATAGCCCCCCTTGCATTTATGAGGGGACGGACACTGAACAATGCATTTATCATCCTGGATGAGGCGCAAAACACAACCTCCCAGCAGATGAAAATGTTTTTAACCCGCATCGGGTACGGGTCCAAGGCCATTGTTACGGGTGATATTACCCAGATTGATCTGCCAACCGGAAAAAAATCAGGCCTGGTTGAGGCAAAAAAGATCCTGACTTTAATCCAGGGAATTGAATTTATCTATTTTTCCAAGGAAGATGTGGTAAGACACCAGATTGTGTCCGATATTATAGGTGCTTATGAAAAAAACAAAAACGAATAACTGGTTTAAAAAAACCAGCGAATATCTTTTATCCACCCCATACCTGTTATGGTTCATGCTCATCTTTATTACCATTCTATTCACTGCTTCCCAAGCACCAGAACAGAATAATATTTCCTATACATACCAGGTCGGGGATGTGGCCCAGAGAGATATCAAAGCTCCTAAAAATTTCTTCATCGAGGACAAAGAGGTCACAGAAGCCAGAAAAATCCATGTCAAGGACGTAATTCAAACGGTTTATGATTTTGACAGCAAGCTGATAACAAATATTTCATCCAATATTAAAGCATCCATGGAGTTTGCCAGGCAATTGTTTGAAACCCCGGGAAATGAGGAGACTCCTGCCCCGGACTTTGCCATAGTCCTGGCCACAAAACCGGAATTTGAAAAAAAACTGGGAATCAAAATCAGTGACGGTGCCTATAACATCCTTTACAAAAACAAATTTTCTAACGATATAACCAATAAGATAACTACCATTGTGGACAAAATCCTTTCCAATGGGATTGTTGCAAACAAAGATATCCTTTTATCAGAGGAAGGCAAAGGCATCAGTCTCAGAACCATTGAATCCAATAAAGAGAGGGATGTTACAACGCTTAAGGCTTTTTACGGCCCTGACCAGGCCAAAGCAATGGTAAGGATAGAAGGCCAGCCCCTGCTGAAAAAAGACAATTACAATCTTTCCAATCTAATAGTAGATATCTGCCAGCAGCTTTTGAAGCCCAATATCACCCTGAACAAAAACGAAACAGAAAAAAGGATTCTGGAGGCCCAATCCAAGATAAAACCCATCCTCTACCAGATAAAAGCCGGAGAAATGATCGTCCGGGAAGGGGAAAGGATTGATCAAATAATGTTGATCAAACTCAACACCCTTAAGGAGAAGGTGGAAGAAAAAAATATTTACATGTCTGTTACAGGAACAGCCATGATCACCTGTCTGTTACTCCTTGTGGGGTATTATCTTTTTCTGAAAGACCATAAAAGACTGAAAAAAGATCATAACAAACACATGGTCTTTCTGGCCCTGGGCCTTATTTTATACCTGGCCTTTGCAAAAATTGCCATCTATATTGCCAGGTCCTTTCACCCGGATATGATTTGGGAAGTTGCCTCCATTTCCTTTTACATGGTTGTGCCTGTCCAGGCTGCTGCAATGATCTCCTGCCTGTTTCTGGGATTTGATATTGCTGTTTTCTTCACCCTGATCCTTACCATACTGGCCAGCCTGGTATTTGGCGGAAGCTTTCTGGTCTTTATTTTCTTTTTCCTCAGCAGCATTTCAGCTGCCTATTGGATTAAAGAACGGCAGGAACGTAAAAATTTTATTGTTGCAGGCTTTAAACTGGCTATCTTCAATGCAATCCTGGCCATTGCCCTGGGTTTTTATTCCTTTTCCCAGCCAGACCCCGTAATAATGACAAAAGAAGTGCTTTTTGCCTTTTTTGGAGGACTTTTTGCAGCGACCCTGACCCTTGGGTTTACCCCTTTAATTGAAATCCTTTTCAACTACACCACTGCTGCAAAACTCCAGGAATTTTCCAGCCTGGATCAGCCTTTGATCAAAAAATTGATGATTGAGGCCCCTGGCACCTATAACCATAGTGTAATTGTAGCCACCCTGGCCGAGGCCGCTGCATCGGCCATTGCAGCCAACAGCCTCCAGGCCAAGGTAATGGGGTATTACCATGATATTGGGAAACTTGATAAAACAATGTATTTCATTGAAAATCAGGCTGACGGAAAAAACAGACATGACAAGCTGTCCCCGTCCATGTCAGCCCTGATCCTGATCCAGCACGTTAAAAAAGGGGTGGAAATGGCCAGAGCATACAGGCTGGGCAATGAAATCATCCAGGGAATTGTCCAGCACCATGGAACCTCTTTGATTAAATATTTTTATAATAAAAGCCTTAACAGCGGCAATGACAATGTCAATGAAGCGGATTTCAGATACCCCGGACCCAAGCCCCAGACCAGGGAAACCGGTATTGTAATGCTGGCTGATGTTGCAGAAGCATCAGTAAGGGCCCTTGAACGTCCCACCCCGGCCAGGATCAAGGGCCGGGTAAAGGAATTAATCAATGATATATTTGCAGACGGTCAGCTGGAGGAATGCGAGCTTACCCTAAAGGACCTCCACCAGATCGCCAAAAGTTTTAACAATATTCTGACCAGTATCTATCACAATAGAATTGAATATCCAGAAAAAATACAGGAAAAGAAAAAAGAAAAAAATGGAAGAGCAAAAGATTCTGATAGACAATCAGCAAAAAGCGAAAATCCCAACACTTCCCCTGGTCAAAAAGACAGAACAAATCTTAAACGCCTTGGGATGTAATTCCCATGAAATATCCATTGTAATAATAGACGATAAAGGGATTTGCCAACTCAATGAAACCCATAGGGGAATTTGCAAACCAACCAATGTACTTGCCTTTCCCATGCAGGAAGGTGAATTTTCAGATATTTCACCGGGTCTCCTGGGGGATGTGGTAATATCAATAGACACAGCTGAAAGAGAAGCAGAAACAGCTGCAATATCCATTGATGAAAGAATGTCCCAGCTTTTAATCCATGGGATACTGCATTTGATTGGATTTGACCATGAAACCAGTGACAAAGATGCTGAAACCATGGAGAAGAAAAGTCTTGAACTTTTACGGCTGATTGAAAACAATACCGGATTAACCGCATTTTAATATATGGAGGAAAAAATAAATGGCTGAGCTGGCAGTAAATGTAGACCATGTAGCAACCCTGAGACAGGCCCGGGGAATCAATTATCCTGATCCTGTTGCTGCAGCCTTTGCAGCTGAAGCAGCAGGTGCAGATGCAATTGTGGTACATTTAAGGGGGGATCGCAGGCATATACAGGAAAGGGACGTCAGGCTGCTGCGGCAGGTGGTGCAGTCCCGTTTGATACTGGAAATGGCTGCCACCAGTGAAATGCTGGGTATTGCCCTGGATATCAAACCAGACTGCGTTACCCTTGTCCCGGAACGAAGGGAAGAGGTGAGCACCGAGGGCGGACTGGATCTCATCACCCATCAGGATGCAATCAGGGAAGCGGTCAGCACCCTTAAAAATGCCCAGATAAAGGTCTGTATATTCATAGATCCAGACCTGGACCAGATCAAGATTGCCCACAAAATCGATGCAGACATGATTGAAATCCACACGGGTGCCTTTTGTGAGGCCAAAACCCAGGGACAGAAACAAAGGGAATTTCTCAGGATTGTGGATGCCGCCAAAATCGGGACCAAATTAAAACTGGGGGTGAATGCCGGCCATGGTATCTGCTACAACACCATTAAAGCCTTTAAGGGATTTAATGAAATCAGCGAATTCAGCATTGGTCACAGCATTATATCCAGATCTGTTATCACGGGTCTGGACCAGGCTGTAAAGGATATGAAACAATTAATCAAAGAACTTTGATTTTTATAAAAAGCCTGATATAGTAAAATCATATCAGGACAAATACACTACCAATCAGACAAAACTTTTATGCATCAAGAAACCTTATTGATTATTGATGATGAATTCTCTATCAGGGAGACCTTTTCCTTTTTTTTCCAGGATGAAGGGTATAAAGTATTTACCGCTGAAAACGGTAAAACCGGGCTGAAGACCTTCTTCAGGGAAAAAATAGATATTGTTATCACTGATTTAAAAATGCCAGAAAAAAACGGCATTGAGGTGATGAACGACATTCATACAAAGAGCCCGGACACACCAATGATTGTTGTTTCAGGGGCTGGCCAGCAGGAAGATATCATCAATGCACTTAGAATGGGGGCCAGGGATTATATAACCAAACCCATTGAAGACCTGGAAATGGTAAACCATGTCATTAGAAAAGCCCTGGAAAACAAATATCTCCTGGAAGAAAACCAACGCTATAGAAAACAGCTGGAAAAAAATGCAGCCCGTTATCGTACCATTACCGAAAATATCGCAGAAGGGGTTTTTACTGTGGATGCCAATGAAAACCTGACCTTCACAAACCAGGCATTCTGCAATATGCTGGGATATTCCATGGAAGCACTCTCAACAATAAATTTACAAAATTTATCCACCCATGACAGTTTCAAAACCATAGAGCAGCAGACATTAATCCGGGCAACCGGTATTACCAGCCGTTATGAAATTCAAATGATTACCAGGGGCAAGACTCTTGTTCACGTAGAGCTTGCCTGCAGCCCTCTTTTTGATGATAATAACAGATACAACGGAGCCATAGCCGTGGCACGGGATATCACAAAACGTATTGAACTTCGAAAACAATACCAGAAATTTATAAGGGAACAAAAGGATAAATCCAGGGATATGATTGCCATCTGTGCCAGCTGCAAAAGTATAAGGGGCAGGGATAGCCATTGGGTACAGGTAGAAGATTTTTTTTCTGATCTTGTTTTCTCCCATGGTATCTGCCCTGACTGCTGTGAAAAACTCTATCCTGATTTTGATTTTTCCGAACTTGATGAGGAAAAGGATTGAAAAAAATAGGATTGCTGTGCTGCCTCACTGACACCACAATGGTTGTTGGAAGCCACCTCTATGAATTCCGGTATCATGTCCCGGGCTGCATTGGCAACTATATACCCTTTTCCCGACCATTCCAGAAGATCCTGATCATTATAATCATTGCCCACTGAAACCACATTTTCCCTGGCAATATTCAGCATTTTGGCAAGCCAGGAAGCTGCCAGACTTTTGGACACCTGTTTGTGGAAAACCTCTATCCAGGAAGAGCGATGATCCAGGGGAGAAGTTGCATGGATAACGCTGTATGCTGACAGATCTGCAGCAATGGTCTTCACCAGGGAGACCCCTGCCTTCCCAGGGATTATGGCCAGCACCTGGGTGGCTGTTTCAAAAAGGTCCTGGCCGTTATCCAGGGGAGTTGAAAACTCTTTGTACAATTGTATCCGGTTTTGGAAATCCTGATTTTCCCGGCCATGGGATTTATACAGAAAATAAGGGGTATCAGGTATCGCCTTGTGGATCATATAGTCAAATTTACCCCCATCAAAATAGGCAATGATTTTTTTTATATCACTTTTTAAAATGGAAAAGGATTGAATGATAGTTCCTCCTGGAAATTCCATTATACCTGCACCAGTTGAAAAGATTAGATAATCCACCCCAAGTTTCCTGACATCCAGGTTTATCTGCTTCAATGCCCGTTGAAAGGAATAAAGGCTTCGTCCCGTGGCAATGGCTGTGATGATATTTTTTTTCCTCAAACAGGAAAGGGTTTCAAGGTCTTCCAGGGCAATTTTTTTTTCATCATTCAACAGGGTACCGTCAAAATCGGTTATAAACAGGCTCTTTTCCATATTCTCCAATTAAATTAATGCGCTCGCGTGCGGGCTTTTAGCTTTTAGCTAACCGCTATTAAAATTAAATATTTCTTTTATAAAAGAATCAAATTGTGATACCTTTTTTTAAAATTTTAAACAATATCCTTTTTTATGAATACTCACACACCCCGCATATTATCCGCCATATTCCGGCAGTTGCAGTCAAGACCTTCCCTGGAAAATGTGGGGATCAAAGAATACAGAGATTCCCTGGAAAAAAGTGCCAGGACCTTTAAGCTGGATCCTGCCATCCAATTTCATCCCTTTCCATCCGGCCTGGTTGATCTTCAAAACATTTATGACTGGCTGGTTCAGTCCACCCCCCCAACTACCCGTATCAGCCTTGTGGGAGATTCGGCAGGGGCTGGGCTGGGCCTGGCCTTTCTTACCTCATGTTTTAACAGAAACACCCCTTTACCTGCCTGCGCAGCCCTTATGTCTCCCTGGGCAGACCTGACCTGTAAAAACAAATCCTTTGAAACCAACCAGGGAAAAGACCCCATGCTGAATCATAAACAATTGGCGGAGACGGCCCGGCTCTATACGAATAAAAGCCTTTGTCACCCCCTTGTATCCCCCCTTTACAACACATTCAAAGGATTCCCCCCCCTGCTGATCCAGGCGGGAGAAAATGAGGTCTTGGTGGATGATTCAAAAATACTGGCTGAAAAAATTGAGAATGCAGGCGGAAAGGTAACCCTTGAAATCTGGGACGGAATGTTCCATGTGTGGCATTATTTTGCCAGATATCTTTCCCAGGGCCAGAAGGCCATTAAGGTCATTGGAAAATTTATACAACAGCATTCATGATATGCCTGAACAATGGATGCAATATGCCTTTTATTTATCTTATTTATCAAAAACCTTTTGAACAAGCTTTACCATATCATCCAGGTCAAAGGGTTTCATGAGCATATTTTCAATGCCTGCCTTGTGGATGATTTCAGGGTCAAGCTCAATGCCTGAACACATGATAACCGGCAGGTCCGGCTTCAGGCCATGTATTTTTTCAACCAGCTGGGCCCCTGTCATCCCCGGCATTGTATAGTCAGTGATGAGCAGGCCATATTTGTCAGGATTCGTTTCAAACCGTTCAAAGGCCTGTACTGCACTTGTCATGGCATCCACATCATACCCATAATCCTCCAGCATTTCCCTGCCCACCTCTACCAGATAGATTTCATCATCCACAAACAAAATGGTTTTACTGCCCTTTTTCATTGAAAACTTACCTGTATTATTTTTTCTTTTTTAAGGCCTCAAGGAACAGACTCTCCATGGTACCCAGAGACTTTTCTTCCTGCCGACGGGCAAATTGCTTCCAATTATCAGGATCCTTTTGGTCTGGTGGTGCCAGAGTAATTCTTCTTTGATCCTCGTCCACTTCCTGGACAAGGACCTGAAAAGAATCTCCTGGTTTAAGTTTGTCATAATCCGAGCTTGATGAAGCATTGCGGATATTGGACATGGGCATCAGTCCTGTGACTCCCGGCTCCAGCCTGATAAAAAGTCCGAATGTCTCTCTTTTTTCAAGGGTGCCCTCCTGAATGGTTCCCAGAGGATATTTAGTAATAACACCTGTCCAGGGGTCCCCCAAAGCATCTTTTATGCTTAGGGAAATCCGCTTGCTGTCCATGTCAATGGTCTTTATAACCACCTGGACCTGCTCTCCCTCCTGGATCACGTCTTCCGGTCTGAGCACCCTTCTGGTATGGCTCATTTCACTGATATGTACCAGACCGTCCACACCTGGGGCAATTTCCACAAAAGCCCCGAAGGAAGCCAAACGGATCACTTTCCCACTGACCTGATCTCCGGGATGAAATGAATCCCCCATTTGATCCCATGGGTTTGAATCAATCTGCTTCATGGAAAGGGAAATCTTGGGATTATCCCCTTCCCTGTTTTCAATTGTAAGCAGCTTAACAGAAACAATATCCTCTACCTGGATAATTTCATCGGGTTTTTCCACCCTGGACCAGCTCAGTTCTGAAATATGTGCCATGCCTTCAACCCCGGGGGCAAGTTCAATAAAGGCACCATAGGACATAAGTTTGATAACCTTTCCCTGAACAATATCTCCTTCAGAGACCTTTGCCAGGAATGCCTGCTGCTCCTCTTTGATCTGCTCATTAAGCAGATCCCTGCGGGAAATCACAATATTCCTGCCATTTTCTTCAAACCGGGTGATCAAAAACTGGGATACCTGGCCCACATAGTCTTCAGGGGTTTCAACATAACGGACATCCATCTGGCTGACCGGACAAAAAGCCCTTTTCCCCAGGATATCCACGTTGAATCCTCCTTTGATAACATCTGTAACCCTCCCTTCAACAGGAATATGATTATGGAAGGCATCTTCCAGCATGGCGGCCTTTCCTGCACCAGATATGACTTTGGACAGGATTACTTCACTTTCACTCAAAGAAACCACATATAATTTTAATTTATCATTGATTTGAAAAGGAAATTCTCCTTTTTCATCCAGGAGTTCTGCTTTTTCAACCACACCGTCACTTTTTGTGCCCGTGTCAATATAAACACTGGTCCTTCCAATGGAGATAATCTGACCTTCAACCATATCCCCCTGCTTGAGTTCCCTGCCTGCCTTTTCACCATAGGATTCAAAAAGTTCCTCAAAACTCAAATTATCTGAATTCTCTGGATCATTATCTTCAAATTTCTCTATCATTCTACTTCTCCCGGACCAATGTTATTAAACAACAAATTTTATTAAATTCTGACTTTGTACTATACTTTACCGGTCCAGGTGTAAAGTAAAAAAGGTATTATTCAAAAAGCTTTTTGCAAGTTTTCCCATTACATAGTAGGATTAGAAAAGAATGGACAGGATCGGGACAGGGTTTTCTGGCAAAATACAATATGCCCTGCCTGGCCAGATATGAAAAAAATCATCTATAAAGGATTTTTACAATGGATGCTGAAAAAGCGGCTACAGCACTGGAACCGCTCTCCAGTGAAAGGATGCAGGACAAGGCTGACATCCTTGAGAACAATCTATTTAACTCCATTGTAAAACAGAATAATAAGATTAAAATTCTTTTCCAGATAAACCGTACCCAGTATCCAGACCCGGTCATTGTCCAGTCCCTTTTACAACTATTTCCTCGAATAAATATTAAAGGCTCTGAAATCCTGGCAAACCTCAAAAAACTTCTGACCCGGGCCATTCCTGAAAATGGAGAGCTGAAAATAAAAAAAAAATTGAAGGATTTATCTGGATCAGACAACCAGGACCTCACCAGGCTCAGCCTGTCCATGGAAATACTTTTAACCAGAAAACTGCTATCCATGGTTTTCAAAGGAACTCCTGAAATACCCAGCCTGGACGGGGCCATTGGAAAGTCATATTTTGACCATGAAGCCTGCCCTGGATTATTGATGGAAAACGGGGTTATTGATTTCAGGGAAATAAATAAGTACCCCGTTGTCTCGGCAGGGGACAATCTTTTTTTTATCACCCCGGAATACCAGGGTAAACCAGGTCTGGGATTTGATGGAGAAATTATACCGGTCCCCAGAGCCCTGCCCCTTGACATAAATCTAAAGGGTGGGATTGATCTTGTGGACAGCCTGGGCTATAGGGGAAAAACCAGGGGCCATTTTCTCAGGGCCAGCAGAACAGGAGTGGTGCTATTAACCAAGTCCAGCAATCAACTAACAGGTATTGAGATAAGTAATAACCTTGATATCAATCGACTGGATTACTCCACTGGGAATATAGGAACCGAACATATCTGTCCCATAAGTATGAAAGTGGGTATAGTCTGCAGTGAATTCAAATTAAGGGTAAAGGGAATTATTGAGATCAACACACTGGAAGGCGGAGAGGTAACAACTGACTGCCACGCAGTGATACAGACCATACAGCCTAACTCTAAGGTCTCGGCCCGGGAAGACATCACCTTCCATATGGCCAGTAATTCTATTCTGATATCAGAAAATGGGTGTATCACCATTAAAGAACAATTAATTGAGTCCAGCCTTTTTTCCGCTGGCATATCTTTTGAAAAACAAAGAGGTATCCTGACCAGCAACATCCTGGATGCGGAAATTATATCTCTGAAAAATATTTATTTTTGTGGAGAAAATAAAATTTATTTTGGGCGAAGGCTGTTTTCCCAGAAAAAAGCCTTGAAGGAAGCCCTGAAAAACCTGCAAAAGAAAACATTATCTGAAGAAGACAAGACCAAAAAATTAATGGGAAAATTACAGAATGAACTCCAGAAACTTACCAAAGCCATAAAAACAAACCCACTGATTCAGAATAATTTAAAACAATTCATCCTGGCCACCCGGACAATGGCTTTTGAAGTACTTTACAAAGAATTGGAAGCCATTGCTAAACAAATGAATACCAAAGAAGTTACTAATATTAAAAAACTGCTGGATATCCTTAGCCAAAAACCTCAACAAAACAAGTTCAGAACAGAGGATGAAGAGAATATTAATAAAAAAATCAGAGAAATAGACCGGAAAATGTCACAAATGACCCTGACGATCCATGGCTATCTGAGAAGGGCATCCACCCTGAAAATATTTACAGGAGCCGAGAAAGAGGACGTTCCCCAGAAGCCTGAACTATTCATTGAATCGGAAAAAGATCAGGATACATTAATAAAAATACAGGGCAGATTTAACAAATGGGAAGGTTTTACAGTCACCCACAATTAGAAACACCTGTATGTAAAAGTGTGAATGGTTGGCTGGTTTTATCTTGATGTTAATTCCTGTAAAATCCTGGCTGCCAGTTCTCTGTTTATCCCAGGCAGGGATATCAACTCTTCCTGGGAAGCATTTTTCAAATTTTTAAGTCCTTTAAACCTGGTGAGCAGCATTTTTTTCTTTTTAGGGCCAATACCTGAAATTGAATCAAAAAAAGAGAGGCCTCCCCTTTTTTCCCGGCGCTTTCTCTGGAAGGTAATGGCAAACCTGTGGGCCTCATCCCTGAGCTGCTCCAAAAGATATAAGGCCTTTTTGGATGTCCCGATTTTCAAAGGATTTGATCGGCCCGGCACATAGATCTTATCAAAAAGCTCTCCCTTTGCCTTGTCTTTCTTGGCAAGGCCGGCAATGGCAAAGGACTGGTTGATGCCAAGGTCCTTTAATACGGCCATTGCCATGCCCAACTGGCCTTTACCCCCATCCACCACCAGAAGGTCGGGCCAGGCCATCTCTTTCCTGGCTTTTGAAAACCGTCTTTCAAGGGTCTGGTACATATAGGCATAATCATCCTGGAACTCAATCCCCTGGATTATATATTTACGATAGGCAGACTTATCCGGCCTGCCGTTTGTAAAGACCACCATGGAAGAAACCGGGTCCTGGCCTGAATT